>NZ_BAAHXB010000096.1:0-21722 GCF_054657215.1 Endothiovibrio diazotrophicus | reverse complement strand
CCGGACGGGCGTCTCGACGCCCCAAAACAGGAAGTTATTCTTTCGCGGGCCCTAAGGGCTGCTCCCCCGGGCGGTGGCAGGGGGCTGTATGGGAGTGCAGTGGGAGCAGCCCTCATGGTGATTGGGCTGAAGCTCGAGGGCCTAGCCTGCCGGGCCGGGGTGTGATCGGGGCAAACGCCCGTTTGATCGTTCCGCAACAGAGGATTTTCCTTATGTGGCAGAAGAACTCCCCTTATAGGTCTTTTCCGGGGGTGGCGTGATACTTATCCAAGGCCTTCCGAGAAAGGCTTTTTGGCGGGGTGTCCTGACAGCAGCGGATGTGCCTTTCTCCCCCCGCCGCTGAATTCCCCGCTCCGGGGTTGTGAGTCGGTCATGCGCGTAGCGTTCTTTTCCCCCTTTTCCCGTTCCGTCCCCTCGGTTTTCCTCTCCCTCCTATCGCCTTTTCAGGAGCCTCGCCGATGAACTGCGCACGAATCCTGGTGGTGGAGGACGAGTGGGTCATCGCCGATGATCTGCGGCACCGGCTGGAGAAGGAGGGCCACACCGTGGTCGGCGTCTACGATCGCGGTGAGGATGCGGTGGAGGCGGCGCGGCGGGAGTGTCCCGAGATCGTGTTGATGGACATCATGCTGGCCGGCGAGATGGATGGCATCGAGGCGGCCGCGGTGATCCGCACTTGCTGCGACGTGCCGGTGGTCTATCTCACTGCCTACGCCGATCCGCTGATCATCGAGCGGGCCAAGTCCACCGAGCCCGCCGCCTATCTGATCAAGCCCTTCGAGGATCGCGAGCTCGCCTCCACCATCGAGATCGCCCTCTACAAGGGGGAGATGGAGCGCCGCCTGCGCAAGAGCGAGCGCTTCCTGCGCGGCCTTACCGGCGCGCTGGCAGAGGGGGTGGTGGTGCTCGATGCCGAAGGCCGGGTCCGTTTCCTCAATCCGGAGGCGGAGCGCTTGCTCGGGTGGCGCGAGGAGGAGCTGCTCGGCGAGCCGTTGCTCGCCCGCATCCTTCCCGATCCGGCCGGGAGCAGCGACATCCTGAGTACCCTCGCCGACGGCGAGACCCGCCGGGTGGAGGAGGATCTCTTCCTGCACCGGGAGGCCGGGGCGTTTCCGGTGGCCTACGCGGTCTCGCCGCTGCCGGTGGAGGGGGACGGAGTCGGCGTGGCGGTCGCCTTCCAGGACATCTCCGAGCGCAAGCGCGCACGGGACGAGCTGCACGCGGCGAAGGAGGAGGCGGAGGCGGCGAGCCGTGCCAAGAGTCAGTTCCTGGCGATGGTCAGTCACGAGATCCGCACCCCGATGAATGCCATCCTGGGGATGGCCGAACTGCTGTTGATCACCGATGTCGACGATACCCAGCGAGGCTACCTGGAGGTGCAGAAGACCTCGGGGAGGATGCTGGTGGGGGTGATCGACGATATCCTCGACCTGGCCCAGCTGGAGGCGGGAGGCGGCACCCTGGAGGCGGCGGAGTTCAGTCTGGTGGACCTCTTCGAGTCGCTGCGCGGGGTGATCGAGCCGGCTGCCCGGGAGAAGGGGCTCGCCTTCTCGATGGCCCGCGAACCTTCGGTTCCCGAGGTACTGACGGGGGATGGGCGCAGGCTGCGCCAGATCCTCTTCAATCTGCTGAGCAACGCGGTCAAATTCACCGAGCATGGGGCGGTGTCGCTGGCGGTGGCCGCCGAGGAGTGGGCCGAACTCCACTTCCGCGTGAGTGACAGCGGCATCGGCATTGCCGACGAGGAGCAGGTCCACATTTTCGAGCCCTTTTCCCAGGTGGATTCGACGATCACCCGCCGCTACGGCGGTTCCGGCATCGGTCTGGCCATCGCCAGCCGTCTGGCGGAACGGATGGGGGGGCGATTGTGGGTGGAGAGTCGCCCCGGCGAGGGGAGCGTGTTCCATCTCTGCCTCTCCCTCGGTCTGCATAACGAAGGGCGCGGGGTCCCGGAGGTGACCGACGCGCCGAGCGACGACGGGCCACTGATGGTAGAGGGCTGCGCTCCGGCGCCGCCAGGCCTGTCGATCCTGCTGGCGGAGGATTCTCCGGACAACGCCCTGCTGGTGGATGCCTACCTGCGCCACACCGCTCATCGCCTGGAAGTGGTGGAGAACGGGGCGTTGGCCCTGGAGCGCTTCCGCGAGGCGCGTTTCGATCTGATGCTGATGGATATCCAGATGCCGGTGATGGACGGCTACGAGGCGACCCGGCGAATCCGCGAATGGGAGCGGGAACAGGGGTGGGCGCGCACGCCGATCTTCGCCTTCACCGCCCACGCCCTGAAGGAGGACGAGGCGAAAAGTCTCGCCGCGGGGTGCGACGCCCACATCACCAAGCCGGTGCGCAAGGCGGCGCTGTTGGAGCTGATCGAGCGCCAGGCGGTCGGGGCGTTCGGCGCGGGGGTGTCCGGTGTCTGAGGGCGGCGCCATTGCCGACCTGCTCGGCGAGGGGGTCTTCGCGCTGGGCCGCGACGGTCGCTTTGACTACCTCAACCCGGCGGCGGAGCGGCTGTTGGGGCGGGACGCGGCGGGACTGCTCGGGGAGCGTTTCGGCGACTGGCTCGGCGTCCCGGCGGAGCGCTGCGGGGTGCTGCGGGCGTTGCGCCGCGGGGAGACGGTGCGCGCCGACGAGGCCGAATTCCCGCGGGGTGACGGTGGCCGCCTCAAGGTGGCCTACGTGGCCACGCCGCGTCATGGCGACGGCGGAGTGGCGGTGCTCTTCCGCGATGTCGGTCGGGAGCAGGCGCAGGCGGAGGCGCTACACGCCGCCCGGCGGCGTGCGGAGGAGGCGAGCGTGCGCAAGAGTCAGTTCCTGGCCGCCATGAGTCACGATATCCGCACCCCGCTCAACGCCATCATCGGTATGGCGGAGCTGCTTTCCGACACCTCGCTCGACGGCGAGCAGCGGCGTTACGTCGATATCTTCCGCAGTGCCGGCGACTCCCTGCTGGCGTTGATCAACGACATCCTCGACCTCTCCAAGGTGGAGGCCGGCCAGCTGACCCTCGACTCCACCGAGTTTTCGTTGCGCGGGCTGGTCGACGGCGTGGTCGAGATCCTCGCCTCCCGCGCCCGCGACAAGGGGGTCGCATTGCGAGTGCGGATGGAGCCGGGGCTCCCCGCCCGGGTGGGTGGCGATCCCGCCCGCCTGCGTCAGGTGCTGCTCAATCTGCTGGGCAACGCGGTGAAGTTCACCGAGCGCGGCGGGGTGGAGTTGCGGGTGGAACACGACCCGCTGTTTCCCGACCGCGGGCGGTTGCGCTTCTCGGTCAGCGACACCGGCGTGGGTATCCCGGCCTCGCGGCTGGAGGCGATCTTCGATCCCTTCGCCCAGGCGGACTCGGCGGTCGCCCGCAAGTACGGCGGCACCGGCCTCGGGCTGGCCATCTGCCGCCAGCTGGTGGAGGCGATGGGGGGTGGGATCGAGGTGGAGAGCCGCCCGGGCGCCGGCAGTCGTTTCCGCTTTTCGGTGCCGCTGTGGTTGGGTGAGGTAGCGGACGAGGCGGCGACGCGCCGGCCGCTGGAGCTGCGTGGCCTGCGCATGCTGATGGTGGAGGGGAGCCCGGTTTCGCGGATGGTGGTGCGCGAGCTGCTGGAGGCGGAGGGGGTCGCCGTCGAGTGGCTCGGCGATTGTCGCCAGGCCTCCCAGGTGGTGGCCGCCGCCGAGCAGGTGGGCAATCCCTACGACGTGGTGTTGCTCGATTGTCACAGCCGCGGCGTCGATAGTTTCGAGTTAGCCTCCGGGATCGGCGACCGGCACCATACCCGCGGCACGCCGATGGTGATGCTCAGCGCCGAGCGGGGTGAGCGGGCGTTGAGTCGGGCTCGTGCGCTCGGTCTGGTCTACCTGTTGAAGCCGATCAAGCGCGCGGAGTTGCTGGGCGGGATCGCCACCGCCCTCGGGTGTCACTGGGAGGTGCGAGGGGAGGCATACGGGGCGCTGTGGAAGGAGGACGCGGTTCCGTTGGAGGCGCCGCCGCCGGGGCGGCCGCTGAGGATCCTGCTGGCCGAGGACGATGCGGACAATCAGGTGCTGATCGGCGCCTTCCTCAAACCCGAGGGACACCGGCTGGTGGTGGTCGGCGACGGCCGCGAGGCGGTGGCCCGCTTCGAACGGGAGACGTTCGATCTGGTGCTCATGGATGTGCAGATGCCGCACCTCGACGGCTATCAGGCGACCGCCCGCATCCGTCGTCTGGAGCAGGCCGCCGGGCGCCGGCGCACGCCGATCCTGGCGCTCACCGCCCATGCCCTGGAGGAGGACCGGCGGCGCAGCCTGGAGGCGGGATGTGACGGTCACCTGAGCAAGCCGGTCTCGCGGATTCGATTGCTCGAGGAGATCGGTTTCCGCGTCGCCGAGACCGGTCTGGAATTCGGCTGACGGCGGGTCCTCCGACACGGCGGGAATATCAACCGCAGATTTCGCGGATTGACGCAGTTTTCGGAATTCCGGAATCTGTGTCCGTCTGCGGAATCTGCGGTTTGTCTTTCGGCGGTGGGAGGGGGCGTTGAGACTCGGCAACAAACTGACGGTGGCCTTCGGTCTGCTGTTTCTCGTCACCCTGGTGATGGTGGCGCTGCTCTTCTGGTCGCTGGATGAGGTGGGGCGGCTGCATCGGCGCGAGGAGACCATCCAGGCCGATGCCCTGCTGCTGCGCCAGCTCGACGGGGTGGTCTGCCGCCAGATCAAGGAGGTGGCGGACGTGCTGCTGATGGGTGACGTCCAACTGGGCGAGCTCTCCCGCTACGAGCGGGAGGCCGCCGAGCTGTTCGGTCGCTGGCGCGAGCTGGTGGCCAGCGAGGCGGATTGGGGGGGCGCGCTGCCGGAGCACGAGACCTCGGCCTTCGATCATCTCCATCCGATCTACCTGGAGCTGCGCCGGGCGGTGGAGGGGATCGTCGAGCTGCACCGCCGCGGGCAACGGGAGGAGGCGCTGCGGCGCTACGTCGAGGTGCTGGAGGAGCTCTTCGAAGGGCGTTTCGTCGGTGCCATCGACGCGGTGATCGCCGCCGATGTGGCCACCGTCGAGGCGAGCCACCGGGAGCGTCAACGCCACTACCTGAGCATCGTCTCCGCCACCGTCGGCCTGGGGGGGGCGGCCGCGCTGTTCACCCTGCTGCTGCCGTTCTACCTGCGGCGTACCCTGGTCCGTCCGCTGCGCGAGCTGGCGGTGGCCGCCCGCGAGGTGGGGCAGGGGCGGGCGATGGCGCCACTGCAGGTGTCCGGCCGCGACGAGGTGGCGGAGCTGGCCGAGGCGTTCGCCCGGATGGAGCAAGATCTGCGCGCCACCACCGTCTCCCGCGACTACTTCGACAGCATTCTCTACGCGATGAGCGACGCCCTGGTGGTGGTCGACCTGGAGGGGCGCATCCGCACCGTAAACCGGATGGCCTGTTCGCTGCTCGGCTACCGCCGCGAGGAGCTGGTCGACGCGCCGCTGGAGCGGCTGCTCGGCGAGGGGGCGGTCGGTGAGTGGCGCGGCTGGATCGCCCAGTGGGGGCTGCACGGCGAGGAGCGCGAGCTGCTCACCCGCGACGGCGGTCGGTTGCCGGTGCTGTTCAGCGCCACCCCCCTCTACGGTGGCGAGCGCGAGATCGTCGGCCTGGTGATGGTGGCGGTCGACATCCGCGCGCGGAAGGCGGCGGAGGCGCGGCTGCGCGACTCGCTGGCGGAGAAGAGCGTGCTGCTGCGCGAGATCCACCACCGGGTGAAGAACAACATGCAGGTGATCTCCAGCCTGCTGCGGATGCAGGCGCGCCTCCTCGATGACGAGGCGGTGCGCGAGGTGCTCGCCGACATCGGCGGCCGGGTCCACTCCATGGCCCTGGTCCACGAGAAGCTCTACGGCACCGAGGATCTCAAGCGGGTCGATTTCGCCGACTACGTGCGCAGCCTCGCCGAGGGGATCTTCGGCGGCTTCGACGCGCGCGGCCGCGGTCTGGTCGCCCGCTACGACCTGGAGCCCCTGGAGTTCTCCATCGATACCGCGGTACCGTGCGGCCTGGTGCTCAACGAGCTGCTCTCCAACGCCCTCAAGTATGCCTATCCCGAGGGGGGCGGCGAGGTGCGCATCGCCCTGCGGCGGCTCGACGACGGCCGCTGCGAGCTGCGCGTCGCCGACGACGGGGCGGGGTTGCCGCCGGCGATGGACTGGCGCGACGCCCCGTCGCTGGGCCTCCACCTGGTGGTGAATCTGGTGGAGCATCAGCTACGCGGCTCGGTGGAACTGGAGCCGCCCCCCGGAGTGGCGTTTTGCATCCGTTTCGAAGAGGTGGGCGGTATGGAGGGACGGCGATGAGACGAAACGTTCGCCCGCATGGCGGAGCGCGGCGGGTTGCCGCCATCGGGTCCGCCACCGTGGTGGCTGCCGCGCTGTCGGCGGCGGCATGGGGGTCGACCGGCGGCGACAGGCGGCTGCTGCGGCTGGGGTTGGAGGAGCTGATGGAGGTGCGCGTCACCTCCCTGGCGAAGAAGCCCCAGTCGCTGCGTGAGAGTGCTGCCGCGGTGCAGGTGATCGATGCTGAGGAGATCCGCCGCTCCGGCTTCACCGAGCTGCCCGAACTGTTGCGGCTGGTGCCCGGCGTCCAGGTGGCGCGGATCAACGCCAACCAGTGGGCGATCAGCGCCCGCGGCTTCAACGGGCGCTTCGCCAACAAGCTGCTGGTGCTGGTGGACGGGCGCAGCGTCTACTCGCCGATCTACTCCGGGGTCTACTGGGACACCCTCGATCTGCCGCTGGAGGAGATCGAGCGGATCGAGGTGATCCGTGGCCCCGGCGGTGCGCTATGGGGGGCCAACGCGGTCAACGGGGTGATCAACATCATCACCCGCCACACCCGCGACACCGTTGGCACCCTGGTCAGCGCCGGGGCCGGCGGGGCCGGCGCCGACGGCACGGTGCGCCACGGCGGTCGGCTCGGCGAACACGCCCACTACCGGGTCTACGGCCGGCGCAGCGACCGCGACCCCATGGTCAACGCCGACGGCTCCGCCGCGGATGACGGCTGGGCGGTCAACCGCGGCGGCTTCCGCGTCGATCTGGAGCCCTCCGGGGGGGAGCGGGTGATGGTCCAGGGCGGGCTCTACGACGGCGACAAGTCGCAGTTCAGCGTGGTCACCCCGTGGCCGGCCGGCGCCGGCCAGACGAAGGTGGTCGACGACCTGGACCGCTTCGATGGCGGTCACCTGCTGGCCCGCTGGCGGCGCCCGCTGGCCGGTGGCGGCGAGTGGAGCCTGCAGGGTTACCTCGACCGCGAGCGGCGCGACTACCTCAACCACGCCCACCGGGTGGACACCGCCGACCTCGACTTCCAGTACCGCCTGCCGCGCCGCGGCGATCACGAGATCACCTGGGGGGCGGGCTATCGCCGGGTGGAGGATCGCCTGCGCGACTCGTTCACCGTCTCCTTCGACCCCGAGCGGCGCACCACCGAGCTGTGGAGCGGCTTCCTCCAGGACGAGGTGGCCCTCGGCGAGCGCTGGCGGCTGACCGTCGGCACCAAACTGGAGGAGAACGACTTCACCGGCTTCGAGTGGCAGCCGAGCGTCCGTCTGCTCCATCTCAACGAGGGCGGCGGCAGCCTCTGGGGGGCGATCTCGCGGGCGGTCCACACCCCGTCGCGGGCCGACAGCGACCTGCGCCTCAACGTCGCCTCGGCGGCGCCACCCTTCCTGAGCCAGCCGGTGCTGGTTTCGATCCTCGCCAACGACCAGCTGGCCGCGGAGACGGTGACCGCCTGCGAGCTGGGCTGGCGCGGCGAGCCCAGCCCCGGCCTGGCGATCGACGTCGCCGGTTTCTACCAGCGCTACCAGCGGCTGGTCACCGTCGAGCCGTTGCCCGCGGCGTTGGTCGCCGACCCCGCCCCCTATCACCTCCAGCTCTCCAATCGGTTCACCAACGGGATGCGCGGCGAGAGCTATGGCCTGGAGCTCTCCACCCGCTGGCAGGCGACCCCCCGCTGGCGTCTCTCCGCCGGCTACGCCTGGCTGCGCGAGAACATGCACCTCGATCCGGGAAGCGTCGATACGGTGGCCGAAATGGCCGGAGAGGGGAGCGCGCCGGAGCAGCAGCTGACCCTGCGCTCCCACCTCGACCTGGCGGATCGCTGGGAGTTCGATGCGCTGCTCGCCCTGGTCGACCGGCTGGATGCGGTCACCGCCGTCAGTGCCGCGGGACGCGACGCGGCCTCGATGGACGGCTACGCCCGCCTCGACCTGCGCCTCGGCTGGCGTCCGCGCAAGGGGCTGGAGCTGAGTCTCGGCGGGCAGAACCTGCTCGATGACCGCCACCCCGAGTTCTCCTCCCTCGACGTGCTGCCGAGCGAGGTGCCGCGATCGATCTTCGGCAAGGTGACATGGCGCTTCTGAGTGAACCTCCCTCACCCCCTTCGCGGGCTCGCCGCCACCCAATGGTCCTGCTGCTCCTCTGCTGGGGGCTGGGTTGGGCCGGGCTGGCCGGGGCGGAGGACGCCAGCGAGTACGAGATCAAGGCGGCCTACCTCTACAATTTCGCCCAGTTCGTCCAGTGGGAGACGGGGGCGGCGCGGTTTCCGCTCTGCGTCCTCGGCGAGGACCCCTTTGGTCCCGCGTTGCGGATGCTGGAAGGTGAGCCGGTGGGGGCGGGACAGCGGGTGGAGTTGCGTTACAGTGAGCACGGCGAAGGGCTGGCGGGGTGCCGCGTGGTGTTCATCGCCCGCTCGGAGCGCGGACGCCTCGCGGCGTGGATCGAAAAGCTGGGCGATGGAGTGTTGACGGTGGGGGACTGGTCGGGATTTTCTGCTGCCGGAGGGATCATCGAGCTCTATCGGCAGGGCGACCGGGTGCGCTTCGCGATCAACGTCGACGCGGCCCGGCGCTCCGGGCTGGCGATCAGCGCCCAGCTCCTCGGTCTGGCGCGGATCGTTCGTGACGGGGCGATACGCTAGTGGCGTTGCGCGAACGATCGACGGAGGGCGGGGTGATCTGGCGACTGCGGCCGCGTGACCTGCCGCTGGGCTACAAGCTGATCCTGATGATGACCGCGGTGATCGCCGTCTCGCTGGTCACCGCCTTCCTCGCGCTGGCCTCCGGCGGCCTCTCCCTGCTGCGCCAGCAGCTGGGCGAGGAGCTCCACTCCCAGGCGGCGATCGTCGCCGCCAACAGCCGCGCCGCCCTGGTCTTCGGCGACGCCGCCGCCGCCCGCGAGACCCTCGCCTCCCTGGAGACGGTGCCGGCGGTGGTCTACGCGGTGCTCCACGATGCGGGCGGCGAGCGCTTCGCCGATTTTCGCCGCGGTGCCGAACCGCCGCCGACGCTCGACCTGCGCGAGCGGCGCGACGGCTACTTCTTCATCGACGACTACGTGGTCGCCTATCAGCCGGTGGAACTGCGCGGCAAGCGGGTGGGCGGGGTGCTGCTGGTCGCCGGTCAGCACCACTTTCGCGACCTGGCGGAGCGTTACGCGATCTACGGTGGCGCCCCCTTCGTCGCCGCCCTGCTGGTGGCGCTGGCGCTCACCGCCGGGGCCCAGCGCCACATCTCCGCGCCGCTGCGCCGGCTCGCCGACCTGATGGCGGAGGTGCAGGCGAGCGGCGATTTCCGCCGTCGCGCGGAGGTGGTGGGGCGTGACGAGATCGGCACCCTGGCGGCGGGCTTCAACGGCATGCTGGAGAAGCTGCGCGAGCGCGACCTGGAGCTGGCCCGCCACCGCATCAACCTGGAGGAGGAGGTGGCGGTGCGCACCGCCGAGCTGGGCGAGAGCGAGGCGCGCTTCCGCCAGTTGGCGGAGAACGTCGCCGAGGTGTTCTGGATGGTGGAGGTGGAGGACGGCCGGGTGAGCTACGTCAGTCCGGTGTTCGAGACCATCTGGGGGGAGCCGTGCGCGGCGCTCTACGCCAATCCCTGGCTGTGGCTGGAGCGGGTCCACGAGGAGGACCGGCCGGCGGTGGCGCAGGGCTTCCGTGAGGCGCTGGAGCGGGGCGAGGCGTTTTCCGCCGAATACCGGGTGGTGCGCGGGGATGGCCGGGTGCGCTGGATCAGCGACGGCGGCGCGCCGGTGCGCGATGGTTCGGGGCGGCTGGTGCGCTTCGCCGGCACCGCCCGTGACGACACCGAACGGCGCGAGGCGGAGGAGCAGGTACGCCGCTCGCTGGGCGAGAAGGAGGTGCTGCTGCGCGAGATCCACCACCGGGTGAAGAACAACATGCAGGTGATCTCCAGCCTGCTCAGCATGCAGGGGCAGTACGTCGACGACGAGGAGACCCGCCGGGTGCTCGAGGACAGCCGCTCGCGGGTGCGCTCGATGGCACTGGTCCACGAAAAGCTCTACCAGACCGAGGACTTCTCGCGCATCGACTTCGCCGACTACCTGCGCGGTCTGGTCAGCAACGTGGTCGGTGCCTACGCCCACGGCGGGCGGCGGATCGCGCTCCACTACGACCTGGAGCCGCTGGGGCTGGGGCTCGACGTGGCGATCCCCTGCGGCCTGATCACCAACGAGCTGATCTCCAATGCGGTGAAGTACGCCTTCCCCGAGCGCAACGGCGAGATCCGCGTCGCCCTGCACCGCTGCGACTTCGACGGTGCGCCGGGGATCGAACTGGTGGTGGCCGACGACGGCATCGGCCTGCCCCCCGGCTTCGACTGCGAAAACGCCCCCTCTCTCGGCCTGCGTCTGGTCACCCAGCTGACCCGCCACCAGTTGCGCGGGCGGGTGGTGATCGACCTCGAACGGGGGAGCGAATTCCGCGTGCTGTTTCCGGAGTAGAGGCGGCTTGGTCCACCGCGAAGGTGAATGGGGTAGATTTTCGATATATGTTGCGTAGGCGGGGCGATTGACGGCTATCGGGGAGCGGGGAAAACGACGGGGGCCAGGCATATTTTGACGTTGTGCCTTCGTTCAGTACGGCGCCCGCGGGGCGCCCTATAGGGCGCCCCGCGGGCGCCGTGTTGAATGAAACTGCCATTGTCAATTTGCCTCGGGGAACAGGCAAGTCGGGGACCCCTCGTTGACAACGGATAACTCCTCGGGCAAAACTCCGTTCCCTTTATTATTCAGCGAATTGTGTCCTTTGGTGTGGTCCGGTTGTGCACCGGGCGGGTCGAACATTGCGCAAGAGGGAGTGGCGGAACGGTGCGGTTTACGGGGAATGGGTTGGATGCGCTCCTGGAGGGAGATGCCGGCGCGTCGGCGCAGGAAGCGGCGGAACGCCGGAACCTCTGCCTGGAGCGGCGGGTGTCGGGGGAGCGCCGGGAGCACTACCGCGGCTGGATCGAGGATTCGGCGAGCTGGGACCGCTGGCGGGAGCATCATGAGCGCTATGTCCAGGATCAGGTGCGGCGGCGCAGCCCCTTGAGTGCGGCCTTCACGCCCGGTGAACCCTCCCTCTGGTCGGGGATCGAGGGGAACCAGTGGCTGATCCGCGTCGAGCGCATCGACGGCCTGCTGAAACGGTTCGCCGCGGGCGATCACCCGCGTGCCGGGGAGCGCCTCACCGCTCTGAAACTCAACCAGTGGATCGCCACGGCGAAGGCGGAGCGGGAGGCGGCGGGGACGGCGCGGGCGAAGTCGGTGAACGATTTGGCGTCGCTGCGCGAGCTGACCGGCGAGCCGACCAGCGTCTCGCCCGAGGCCGATGTGTTGGACGAGCTGACCGATCTGCTCAATCAGGTCTGGCGTGACTACCGTCCCGCCTTTGTTGCCTTCGACAGTGAATTTCCCGGGCTGGAGAGTGACGACGATTGGCTGGAGCGGCTCTGCGAGCGCTGTGGTCTGGCCCACCACTTCCTCGGCATCGACGCCACCCTCGTCCTGATGCGCTAACAGGTGGCGGAGGTGGTGGAGCAGTGGCGAACCGAAGCGCGGGGCGCCGCCCTGTTCGCCGCCCCCACCGTCCTCGACCAACCTTTCTACAATGTCTATCATCCCGCCCCACCGGGGGTTCAGTGGGGACTGCGGTCGATCTCGGTGTCGCGGGTGGACGCCCTACGGTGGCGGAGCTGATCCATGCGCGGATCAGCTATCGGCCCGAGCACTGGATTCGCGTCGGCACCTTCAACCGGCCGGTGATCGGCGATGGCGAGGTGAACCGGCTGCGTCAGCGCCACCTGCGGACGTTGCGCGGGACCAAGGGCTTCGAGGATTACGGCGATGGTTGCTGAACGGTTGGGTGGCTGGTGAGCGGAACGGCACAATTTTCGGGTATGGGCGACGATCCGTTCCTGCGCTGGGGAGAGCGGTTGCTGGAAGCGCCCGCTGCGGCCCTGGATGAGATCCTCACCGGGCGCGGCGCGCGCGGCGTGCAGCAGCGCGCCGAGGTGGAGGACTTCCTCGCCGACCTGCTAGACCACCCCGCCTGGGCGACCCGGCGCGACGCCCTGACCCACGGCATCGACGAGGCCCTCCACCCCTGGCTGCTGGAACGCAGCCGCTGGGACCTGGCGGCCATCGACCGCTTCGGCACCCGCGCCTACGCCGCCCAACTGGCCGCCGCCCTGGCGCTGGTCGCCCGCCTGCCGCTCACCCATACCCCCTACCTGCTGGCCGAACAGCAGGCGTTCTGGGACCGCCGCCTCGGCGCCCTGCGCTGGCCCGGTGAACTGGACCTGCGCTGGTCCCTCGATCAGGCGCTGATCCAGCACCAGCACGACACCCGCTTTGCCCCGCGCTGGTTCGCCGCCTGCGACGAGGCCGCCTGGGGCAGCCCCGACTGGCGGGCGACCCTCGCCACCGGCCTGCTCGGCCTGCGCAAGCTCCCCCATCCCCCCGGCAGCCGGCCCGAGAGGACGGTGGCTGCCGCCCTGGCCCGCTTCGCCGTGCTCGCCATCCGCCGTGGTCACGCCGTCGATGGGGAGCGGATGTTTCGTCGGGGCGTCGGTTCGCTTTCCGTGCTCTATCCCCGGGGGGAGGCCCATTGGGAGGAAGTGTGGCAGGAGGTGTTGGAGAGCCTTCCCCGCGGTGCTCGGGGAGTGGGTAGGGAACAGTTGGCGGGCTGGTTGGGAGGTGGTGCTCGCAAAGGCCATTCGGTGGAGAAATCGGGGAAAAGACGGCCGGCGAGAGCGGAACTTCCAACCGCTCAGGAGTGCGATCGCTTAGTGGATCGTATTCGTCGACATGGGCGCGTGGATGGGTCTGCGTGGCGGGAAGTGACCGCGCTGATGGCGCGCTATTGGGCGTACGCGGCGGCGACGGGTGACGCCCTTTTCACGGTGATAGCGCTGAACAAGCTCGGAAATTCCGTCATCGTGCGGAATCCCGGTTCAGAGATCCTTCATGCATTCCACCGTTGGGTTCTTCGTGCCATTGAGACCGCCCCGGATGATCGGCCCAATTGGGGGCTTTGGGCCGATGTGCTCGATTCCTTGGGGCGTACAGAGGCCGCGCTGGCCGTCCGTTGGGAGGCGATGCGTCGTTTTCCCGAGGACCCGGTGCAGCGAACCGAGCTGGCCCGCTCGCTTTTGGATAAGGGGCACGATGCCCTTGCCGAGCGGTTGCTGCGAGAGGCAGTAGCGGCGTTTCCGGAAAATGCGGTATTCCCAACTATGCTGGCCGATCTGTTGCGCGTCGATGGCCGGAGTGCGGAGGCCGAGTCGTTGCTGCGCCAGACCATTTCCGACTTCCCGCAAAACGAGGTTTGCCGAAATATGCTGGCCGATTTGTTGCGCGTCGATGGCCGGAATGCGGAGGCCGAGTCGTTGCTGCGCCAAAACATTTCCGCCTTCCCGCAAGACGCGGTTTGCCGAACTATGCTGGCCGATCTGTTGCGCGTCGATGGCCGGAATGCGGAGGCCGAGTCGTTGCTGCACCAAGCCATTTCCGACTTCCCGCAAAACGAGGTTTGTCGAACCATTCTGGTCAAGGTGCTGTGGGGCTCTGATCGGAAGGGCGAAGCGCATGACTTGTTAAGGGAGACCATGCGGGATTTTCCTCGGAATGCGGTCAGTCAACAGATGTTGGCCGGGATCTTGTGGGATTCCGGTGATGAGGCGTCCAAGACGGAGGCACTCCAGATCCTGGAGTCGCTGGAGCGGATGTATCCGAGTTCTCCAGAGGTCCGGAAACTCGCGACCCGTCTGAGAGGAGGCGAAGAGGTGGCGGCTGAGTTTGACGACGAGGCGGATATTCCAGGGCCTGCGGATCTCTGGGAGGATATTCTCGTCGGTGCGGATGACAGCGCGTCGATGCTGCGTGATGAAGCAGCGACCGGGGCGGATGTTCAGGATAGTTTCGCCGCGTCGGTCGACAACGCATCGACGCCGCGCGATGAGGCGGCTTTCGGAGAAGCAGGTCCCATTACGGAATTTCTGCACCACTTGGAAGAACAGGTTTCCTGGTGGGCGTCCTACTACGGCGAAGAAAGCTTGGACGACGCTCCTCAACGGGCCGCCATGTCCGGAAGTTCAGACCTCGCTCTGGCCATCGTTTGGCGGCAAGGGGAGCGGTCGTTGCTGGAGTCTTGGCGGCGCGTAAAGCCTGGATCCTACGTCGCCCGGCTGCTTTCCGCGTGGCGTGATGATGGGGGCAGCGTCCCGTTGGATCCGACGCTGCTGGAGGCTGTCGCGGAGGAGTTCCCCGAACAGGGGCACTATTTGCGTTGGTTGCGCTATCCCGTTCTCAATACATCAGAACGCCAGGCGGTGATCCGCGAAGCGCGCCGGGAGGAGCGGCTCAAGCCCGATGCGCCGAATCGCCAATTGTGGAGCGGTCGCCTCGCCTCCGTCTACCCGAATCTGGACGACCCCACCGGCCCCGACGCCACCGCCTTCGACCGCGAGGCGCTCCGCCGGCTGGTGGCGGACATCGCCATCGCCGGGGCCGACCGCGCGGTGCCCGCGGTGGCTCTCTAGCGGTGGTGGAGGCGATCGACGGGGCGCCCGCCTCACCCCCTGCTGCCGCCGCGGAGCCGCTCTTCGGGCGCCTCCCGGAGACGCTCTTTTCGCCGCTGGCCAGCGCCAACCGGCGGGTCTACGCCGCGCTGCTCATCGACCTCTATCCGCTCTTCTTCGACCAGATCCACGCCGACCTCTTCCCCTCCCGCGAGACGGTGCGGGCGGAGATCGAGGAGCGGCTGATCGTGCGCACGCTGGTGCTGGTGGAGGAGGGGGAGTACGAGCCGGGCGACGGCGCGCCGGCGGCGCGGGCCTATCGCCGGTTGCGTGACGCGGGGTGGTTCGCCGAGGAGCACGAGGGGTTCCGGGTGCAGGTGACGGTGCCGCCCGCTTCCGCCAGCAGATCCTCGACGGGGTGCGCGAGCTGGCGTTCGACCTCGAGCGCCGGCGCGCCCTGGTCACCGGCTACATGGGGCAGAGCGGCGAGGAGGATGCGGAGGCGGCGTGGACGGCGGTCGGCCGGGACATCGACCGCCTGCGCCGCACCTTCGAGCAGGTGGACCGTCACCTCGAACGGATCAACCGTTACCGTGCCAAGGTGGAGCACCGGGTCAGCCGATACGGTGCGCTACCTCGACCGCGCCCAGCCCGGCATGTCGGCGCGGCTGGTGCGCCTCTGCCGCGGGCTCGCGCCGCGGGTCTCCGGCCTCGCTGATGAGGACGACGCGCCGCTGCCGTTGATTGATACCGCATCGCTGGGGGCGGCGAGCCTGTTCGAGCCGCGGCGGGTGCGTCGTCCGCCGGAGCCACGGCCGCTGCGCAGCCGCATCGCCGATCCGGCGGTGCGCGAGCGCCAGGTACTCGCCGCGCCGGACGAGAAGTACGGCCAGATCGCCGAGCATGTGGATACCATCGTCAACGTCGATCGCGACGGCGGCGAGGTCTACATCGACACCGACCGGATCAAGCCGGCTGCCCGGGGCGGTGCTGGCCGCCGACAACCCGGTCCATCAGGCGTGAGGTGGCGAGGCACGGTGACCACCGAAGGCGTTGGCGCCACTCGACCGCCTGACCTCCCGTGAGTGGCGGCCGGGATGGCGCGACCAATCTCCCGTTGCCGACGCTTTGGGGACGGCGATTGCGTGTGGTGAATTGGTGTTTCCGAAAAACCACCAATGATATACTGAGCGGCTACGCCTGTACGGAGGAGGTCCGGTGGACGAGGAGGCGGAGGTCGATATCGGGCAGGTGCGGGCGGCGGCGATTCGGCTGCTCGCACGGCGCGAACACTCGGTGATCGAGCTGGTCCGCAAGCTGCGCGCCAAGGGCTATCCGGAGAATCTGGTCCACGACGCGGTGGAGGCCCTCGACGAGGAGGGGCTGGTCAGCGACCACCGTTTCACAGAGAGCTTCATCCACGGCCGTTTCAGCCGCGGCAGCGGCCCGGCGAAGATCGGCGCCGAGCTGGCGCGCAAGGGGGTCGGCGACGAGGTCGTGGGTGAGCTGCTCGACGCCCGCGACGCCCAGTGGAACGAGCTGGCCCGCGAGGTGCGGCGCAAGCGCTTCGGCGACCCGCCGCCGAAGGAATACCGGGAACGCGCCCGCCAGATGCGTTTCCTGCAGGGGCGCGGCTTCACCGCCGAGCAGATCCGCGCCGCGCTGGAGGATGAAGAAGATTAGCCACGGAGCCGCGGAGGACACGGAGCTTTCCGCGTTTTTCGGTCTTCGTGGCGATGACGAGCAGTTCGGGGCGGTGGCGGGTACGTCTTTTTTCTCCGTGCCCTCCGTGGCTCCGTGGCAAATTCTTAACACCGAACGAGTTGGACCGAGATGAAAAGCAGCGCTGAGCTTCGACAGGCGTTTCTGGAGTACTTCCGCGGAAAGGGGCACGAGGTGGTCGCCTCCAGCCCGCTGGTGCCGGGCAACGACCCGACCCTCCTCTTCACCAACGCCGGCATGGTGCAGTTCAAGGAGACCTTCCTCGGCCTGGAGGCGCGTCCCTACGTGCGCGCCGCCTCCTCCCAGCGCTGCGTGCGGGCCGGCGGCAAGCACAACGACCTGGAGAACGTCGGCTACACCGCGCGCCACCACACCTTCTTCGAGATGCTGGGCAACTTCAGCTTCGGCGACTACTTCAAGCGCGACGCCATCCACTTCGCCTGGGAGTTCCTCACCGGGGTGCTCGGCCTGCCGGCGGAAAAGCTGTGGGTCACCGTCTACCACGAGGACAACGAGGCTGCCGACATCTGGTTGCAGGAGGTGGGGGTCGACCGCGCGCGCTTCACCCGCATCGGCGACAAGCCCGGCAAGCGCCGCTTCGAGAGCGACAACTTCTGGTCGATGGGCGATACCGGCCCCTGCGGTCCCTGCTCCGAGATCTTCTACGACCACGGCGCCGAGATCTGGGGCGGCCCCCCCGGTTCGCCGGAGGAGGACGGCGACCGCTACATCGAGATCTGGAACCTGGTCTTCATGCAGTTCAACCGCGACGCCGACGGCACCATGCACCCGCTGCCCAAGCCCTCGGTGGATACCGGCATGGGGCTGGAGCGGCTCGCCGCGGTGATGCAGGGGGTGCACAACAACTACGAGATCGACCTCTTCGCCAGGCTGGTCAAGGCGGTGGCCGATATTGCCCGGATGGACGATCTGACCAACGCTTCGCTGCGGGTCGTTGCCGACCACATCCGCTCCTGCGCCTTCCTGGTGGTCGATGGCGTGCTCCCCTCCAACGAGGGGCGCGGCTATGTGCTGCGCCGGATCATCCGCCGCGCCATCCGCCACGGCTACAAGCTGGGCATCCAGGAGGTCTTCTTCCACAAACTGGTAGGGCCGCTGTGCGAGCAGATGGGCGAGGCCTATCCCGAGCTGGTGAAGGCCCGCGGCCAAGTGGAGCGGGTGCTCAAGGTGGAGGAGGAGCGCTTCGCCGAGACCCTCGACCAGGGGATGAAGATCCTCGAGGCGAAGATCGCCGAGCTGCCGGAACAGGGGACCATCCCCGGTGACGTGCTGTTCACCCTCTACGATACCTATGGCTTCCCGGTGGACCTCACCGCCGACGTCGCCCGCGAGCGCGACCTGCAGGTGGATCAGGCCGGCTTCGAGACCGCGATGGAAGGGCAGCGTTCCCGCGCCCGCGCCGCCAGCCAGTTCGCCGGCGGCCTCGACGGCAAGCTGGAGGTGAGCGGGGCCACCGAGTTCACCGGTTACGAGACCCTCCACGACGAGGGGACGGTCACCGCGCTGTTCCGCGACGGCCAGCCGGTGGCGCGGCTGGAGGTGGGCGAAGAGGGGGTCGTGGTGCTCGACCGCACCCCGTTCTACGGCGAGTCCGGCGGCCAGGTGGGTGATCACGGCCTGCTCGAAACGAACGGTGCCGAGTTCGCGGTGAGCGACACCCGCAAGCAGTCCGGCGTCCACCTGCACATCGGCCGCCTCTCCGGTGGCGCGCTGGCGGTCGGCGACCAGGTCCGCGCCGAGGTCAACGGCGTCTCCCGCCAGGCGATCCGCCTCAACCACTCCGCCACCCACCTGCTCCACGCCGCGCTGCGCAAGGTGCTCGGCGAGCACGTCGCGCAGAAGGGCTCGCTGTGCGACGCCGATCGGCTGCGCTTCGACTTCTCCCACTTCGAGGCGATGAGCGCCGAGCAGCTGGAGACGGTCGAGCGCATGGTCAACGCCCAGATCCGTCTCAACCACCCGGTGGAGACCGCGGTGATGGCCTACGACCAGGCGGTCGAGGCGGGCGCCATGGCGCTGTTCGGCGAGAAGTACGGCGACAAGGTGCGGGTGCTGCGCATGGGCGACTTCTCGGTGGAGCTGTGCGGCGGCACCCACGCCGGCCGCACCGGCGACATCGGCCTGCTCAAGATCGTCTCCGAGGGCGGTGTCGCCGCCGGCGTGCGGCGCATCGAGGCGGTCACCGGTGAGGGCGCGCTGGCCCTGGTCGAGGGCGCCGAGCGCACCCTCGACCGCATCGCTGCCGCGGTCAAGGGCGACCGCGGCAACGTCGAGGAGAAGGTGCGCCAGTTGAGCGATCGCGCCCGCGCCCTGGAGAAGGAGCTGGAGGCGCTGAAGGGCAAGCTCGCCAGCAGCCAGGGCGACGAGCTGGCCGGCCAGGCGGTGGAGGTCAACGGCATCCAGGTGCTCGCCGCCCGCCTCGACGGCCTCGACGTGAAGGGGTTGCGCGACACCCTCGACCAGCTGAAGAACAAGCTGGGCGCCGCCGCGGTGATCCTCGCCTCCGTGGAGGAGGGGAAGGTACGGCTGGTGGCCGGCGTCACCCGGGCCGAGACCGCCCGGGTCAAGGCCGGCGAACTGGTCAACTCGGTGGCGCTGCAGGTGGGGGGCAAGGGCGGCGGGCGTCCCGACATGGCCCAGGCCGGCGGCAACGACCCGAGCAAGCTCGACGAAGCGCTGGCCGCGGTGCCCGCCTGGGTGGGTGAAAAGACCGTCTGACGGGTTTTTATAAGAAAAATCCTACAGGCAGTTTCCTCGATTCCCTTTTTCGTGTTTAATTGTCTCCCACAGATTGAGGCGGAAGGGACCGCCTCGGCGAGGGAGCGTCCAAGGTTTTCCATAGATGGCAATGATCGTACACAAATATGGCGGTACCTCCGTAGGCTCGGTGGACCGCATCCAGAACGTCGCGCGCAAGGTCAAGGCCGCCCGCGATGCCGGCAACCAGATCGTCGTCGTGGTCTCGGCCATGAGCGGCGAGACCAACCGCCTGATCGATCTGGCCAAGGCGATCCAGGAGCGACCCTCCCCGCGAGAGCTCGACGTCATCCTCGCCACCGGCGAGCAGGTGACCATCGCGCTGCTCTCCATGGCCCTCGAAAAGCTGGGCTGTCCCGCCCGCTCCTACACCGGCCAGCAGGTCCACGTGCTCACCGACAGCGCCCACAACAAGGCGCGTATCCGCGACATCGAGGGCGAGCGCATCCGCGCCGACCTCGACGCCGGCCGGGTGGTGGTGGTGGCCGGCTTCCAGGGGGTGGATGAGCACGGCAACATCACCACCCTCGGCCGCGGCGGCTCCGACACCTCCGCAGTAGCGATCGCCGCCGCGTTGAAGGTCGACGAGTGCCAGATCTACACCGACGTCGACGGCGTCTATACCACCGACCCACGCATCGAGCCGAAGGCCCGCCGCCTCGACCGCATCACCTTCGAGGAGATGCTCGAGCTGGCCAGTCTCGGCTCCAAGGTGCTGCAGATCCGCTCGGTGGAGTTCGCCGGCAAGTACCACGTACCGCTCCGCGTCCTCTCCAGTTTCGAGGAGGGGGGCGAGGGCACCCTGATCACTCTGGAGGAAGAAGGAATGGAAGAGCCGCTCATTTCCGGCATCGCTGCCCAGCAGGACGAGGCCAAACTGACCATCCTGGGGGTCCCCGACAAGCCGGGAGTGGCCCACCATATCCTCGGCCCGATCGCCGAGGCCAACATCGAAGTGGACATGATCGTGCAGAACGTGGCCGAGGACGCCACCACCGACTTCACCTTTACCGTCCACCGCAACGACTACGAGCGGGCGCTGGAGATCCTGCGTGCCACCGCCGAGGAGCTGGGAGCCCGCGAAGTGGCGGGTGCCGACGACATCGTCAAGGTCTCCCTGGTCGGCATCGGCATGCGCTCCCACGCCGGCATCGCCGCCACCATGTTCGCGACCCTCGCCAAGGAGGGGATCAACATCCAGATGATCTCCACCTCGGAGATCAAGATCTCGGTGGTGGTCGGCGAGAAGTACAAGGAGCTGGCGGTGCGCTCCCTCCACGAGGCGTTCGAACTGGACAAGGCGCCCGGCCACTGACGTTGGAGGAAATACCCTATTTTTTTTTGGGAAGACTTTTTTTTCAATTCGGTTAAAATGTAAGAAAACTCTGACACCGCTGTACGATTTTGCCTCGCATGTGTCATCGTTTTTTCGTATAGGCGATTGTGGCCCCGGTCGTGAACACGATCGAGTTTCTGGAAGGCGAAGCGGCGACCGTGAAGGGCCATTGGTAGATCGGTAAACAAGGAGACAGGATTATGTTGATTCTGACCCGGCGGGTGGGCGAGACCCTGATGATTGGCGACGAGGTCACCGTGACCGTACTCGGCGTGAAGGGTAATCAGGTGCGCATCGGCGTTAACGCGCCGAAGGATGTCGCGGTTCACCGCGAGGAGATTTACGAGCGCATCAAGCGCGAGAAAGAGATGGGCGGAACCGGCCAGGAGGTATACAACGGCTGATCGTCCGGCCGTTTCGCCTGCTGTGGAACGGCACCTGGAAAATAGCGCGAAACGGGCCCCTTTTCGGGGCCCGCGCTGTTTCCATCGGGGTGTGATCCTGATATAGTTACGCCCGCTTCGGAGAGCTGGCCGAGAGGCTGAAGGCGCACCCCTGCTAAGGGTGTATGGGGGTAACTCCATCGAGGGTTCGAATCCCTCGCTCTCCGCCATAATCCCAATAAAAAAGCCGGTCGCGGTCGCGACCGGCTTTTTTATTGGGATTATGGCGGTGTGTGGGGGAGGGGGTTACGCTGTGGCTCTTGGCGGATTTGCGTATTTTCGCCGTGTGGCCATCGCGGTGGCGAAGCCGTGTGAGGCGATGGCTCTGAGCGGCTGTTTTGATCGCTCCCACGCTCTGGCGTGGCAACGCATCTCGCGCGTTCCGGCGTCGCGAATCCTTGTTGTGAAGCGGAAACGGGACGCTGGAGCGTCCAGTCCTGCGTTCCCACGCTGGAGCGTTGGGAACGACAAACCTCTACGTCCGCCGCCTCGGCTACAGCCTGCTGGAGCCGGGCGAGGAGGGCCCCGCCGAGCTGGACGAACAGTGCGGCGTCAACCTCAAGTCGGAGGCGCTGGCGGGGCGGAGGAGCGGGTGCGCGAGGCGGTGGGGCAGATCAGCGACAAGTTGTGAGGGAGCG
>NZ_BAAHXB010000095.1:0-21785 GCF_054657215.1 Endothiovibrio diazotrophicus | reverse complement strand
CCGTACCGAAGCGAGTCGATCCACGCCTGGCAGTGGACTGGGATTGAGTCTAGTCCGTGCCGTGGCGGACCTGCACCAGGCTCAGATTGTGCTTGAAGACAACGCCCCGGGGTTACGAATCAAGCTGATATTCCCACAATAGTAGAGACATGAGGACGCCGTCCTCCCTGTTTCAAGTCAAGTTCTCCGACACCTCTCATCAAGTATCACGTAACCCAACGGCATGACAAAGACTCGTAGGGCGTTGCACGAGAGCGCACCGCCCACCGGAGCGGTCCTCCATGAGGGGACCACTAGAGGCTTGCTCAGCCTTGACGGCATGCGAGCCAACAGGCAAATCCGTGATGTCAGCGTCATCTCGTACGTTTCAAAGCCACCTTGGTGAAATCCCCGGCATCCAGACCGGCCTGAAAGGCCCAGTCGTCAAACAACAAGCGAGTCGTCTTACCGCTTTGGTGATTGGTCATGAGCTGATCATGGGCCCGCCAATAGCGATCCAGATAGCGGCGATAATCCTTCAGCACCAGGGTCTTCAGCAACGCCTCTTTACGATCATAAAAGGCGATCCGCAACGGGATATAGCGTTCGGCATCCACCCAATTGACTTGCTTGGTGTAGCCGGAGTATTCATAGCGCGGGTATTGCTCCACCACATAGGTCTTGCGACCCTCCAGTTCCTCTTCACGCAAGTACTTGTAGTGATACTTGTCCACCTCGAAAGAGGTCAGGTCCTCATAGGCGAATTCACTGCCCATAAAGGGGCCGGATTTATTGCGCGAGGAAATGCGTTTGACACGCTTCAGGGCCGGTAGGTACAGCCACTGATCGTCCGGCTCAAGGGTGTGAGAGAACGACAGGAACGCCGTCCCCTTGAGATCGGCCGGTCGATCGAAGACCACCAGGCCCTTGTCGCCGTCCCGCGGCATCTCAAGGGATTTCAGGCGTAATTCACGCGTGCTTTCGTCACCTCGGCGGTTCTTTAGCCGCATGCTCATGGCCGCGCTGGAATCCTGCCAGCCGCGGTCGCGCCGCTCCACTTCCTGGGCGATCTCCAAGCCCCGTTGCTCGGCCGTAGCCGCCCACGCCGACGGCGACAACCAGACAGCCGCGACAATCATCAGAACAGGTCGCTTTAAGTTGAGATTGATCATGATTTATATCCTGTGGAACGAATTTTCGCGCAAGCCCTCAGGGATGAGGGTGAGGCGAAGGGACGCGTCGAACAACTCTTTCTTGTAGGATCAAGAGTCCAGCGAGATCGGTGCGAATTTGTGAAAGATCCGGGCTAGGAAACAGTACCGCCTTCCAAAGTCGGCTCGGCAATCACCTTGACGCTCTGCGCTGGTTCCTCGGCTTGGCGTTGCGCGGCGCCATCCGTAACCAACAACAAGGCCGGCAACAGCAACAGGTCAAAGATCAAGGCGATGCCTATAGTGAGGGCGGTAATCACACCCAAGTCGACGTTTTGCTTGAAGCTAGAAGAGGCCAACACCAGGAAGCCGGCGATCAACACCAGGGTGGTCACCACCAAGGCGAAGCCCACATGCGAGAAGGCGAAGCGCACGGCCTCCGGAGTCGATAGCGATTGCTCACGCTTGCCGCGCAGATATTTGCTCAAAAAATGTACGGTGTCGTCGACGATGATGCCTATGGTCATGCTGACGCCCACCACCAGTGACAGCCCGACTTGGCCCACAAACAATCCCCACAGCCCGAAAGCGATGACTGGGGGCAACAGATTAGGCACCAGACTCAGCAAGCCGACCTTCACCGAGCGCAGGCTGAGCATGAACAACAGCGAGATCAACACCAGGGCAAAGGTCAGGCTGATGGCCATATTGCCGACCGAACGTTGCGCCAGATTGGCGAACATGAACATGGGGCTGCCTACCACTACATCCAGATCCGGCAGTTCGTGTTGCAGCCAGGCGGCGACGCGGCGCTCGAATGCCAACATGTCCTTGGAAGACAGGTTGTGCAACGAGACCACTACCCGGGTGGCGGATTTATCCAGGTTCACTTGATTGGTGAGATCGAGCCCATACGGCAACGACATCTCATACAACAGCAGATATTGGGCCGCCAGCTCCTTGTCTTGGGGCAGCCGATGCCAGGCCGCGTCGTCGCCATGCAGGTTCCGGTTCAGGCGTTTGAGGATATCGCTGATGCTGTTGACGTGAACCACCTCGGGCTGAATCAGCAACCAGTCTTTGAATTGCTCCAGTTGCCGCAGATACTGCGGTTGCGAGATGCCATTTTCCAGCCCCGTCTCCAGCGAATATTCCAAGAAATAGGGGCCGACCAAGTGCTCGGAGGCATAGTCGGTATCGACCCTGAAGGCGGTGCTCTCGTCAAAGTACTTCCAGGTGCTCTCGGTGACCTCGTTGTTGGCGATCGACACCGACGCAGCAACGGTCAAGGCCCCCAGGCCCATCAGTAAGGCAGTACGGCGGCGGATGACGAAATCGGCCAATTTCAGCAATGAACGGCGGCGTTCGGGGCCAGTCGGTTTGACTCGCAACGGCAACAGGCTGATGCATGCCGGCAGCAGACTCAAGGAGAGTAAAAAGGCCACCGCCACCCCCAGCGCCACCATGTTGCCGAGATCATGGAAGGGCGGGATTTCAGCGAAATGCAGCGACAAAAAGCCGATGATGGTGGTCACCGTGGCGATGAAAATCGGCCCCAGATTGATGCGTAGACTCTCCACTATGGCCTCGCGCTTGGCCAAACCCGCGCGCATGGCGTGGATCATGGAGATCAACAAGTGCACGGCATGGGCCACGACCACGGTCATGACTATGGTCGGCGCCCCAGCGGAGACCGGCGTCAGCTTGACCCCTATCCAACCGGAAAACCCCATGGTAGCCACCATGGCGAGGACGATGGTGACCAAGATCGTCAGGGTCGCGCTAAGACTGCGCAAGGCGACTACCAACCCCAGTAAAATAATGCCGAACATCAACGGGATGAGGGTCCCCATATCTTGTTGCGAGGCCTCGATAAAGGCATTGTCCGCCATCACCAGGCCGGTCAAGTGGCTCTCAAGCTCAGGGTGGCTGTCGTGCAGCTGCCGTAACAAATCCCGTGCATAAGCGGCCACGGTGGGCGAACCCTCGGGCATATCCTTGGGCAGGTTGATGGTGACGTTGACCGCCGTGACCCGGGCGTCGGCGGAGACGAGATTGTTCACCAACAGGGGCTCGCTCAAGGCGATTTGCCTCACCCGCGCCAGTTGCCCGGTGTCCAAGGTCTCGGCATCGCGCACCAAATCCTCGACCACCAAATCATCCTCGCGGGCATAAGTCGCCTGGAAGTTGGTCACGGAATCGACGCGCACGGAGTACGGCATGCGCCAGGCTTGAGCCGTCAGCCATTCCACCGCCGCCAGGGTCTCGCGGCTGAACACATCCCCGGATTGGGGCGTCAGCAGGATGATGACATTGTCCGACTTGGCGTAGGTGTCCCGCAGTTGCTTGAAACTCGCCAACTGGGGGTTATCCTCGGCAAACCACACCTCATAATCGGCCGCGAAGGCGATGAAACGCCCGCCCCCGGCAATGCCGAAGACGAGCCCCACGACCAGCAGCGTGGTCAACCAACGCCAACGCACCAGGGCGCTCGCGAGTCGCGCAATCTTCGTATCCATAGCGGCTTCCGCGCTCATAAAAGTTCCCTTTTCGGCGGTGAGCCGCCGAGGTTTCAATCGTCAATGACAAAAAGACCCGACTCCGGATCACTAGCCGGCATTGATCAGCTTGAGATCCCCGCGGTCCATGCCCGCGATCAAATCTCCCCGCGGTCCATGCCCGCGATCAAATCACTCAAGGCCTGGCGTAAGCGTGGCCCCATCTCGGCGTGCGCGGCCAGACCTTGCGCATCCAAATCACTGCCCAACACCGGTAAGGTGATGGAGGCTTGCGCATTGATGATTGCGCCCATCAGGCTCAAGGTCTCTTTCAACGCCGCCAAGGCGATGGAGGCACGAGGCGAGGCATTGAACACGGCCACCGGTTTATCGATGAACTCACCGCTACCGACGATCCAATCCAAGGCGTTTTTAATCACGCCGGTGACGCCATGGGCGTACTCGGGGCTGGCGATCAAGACGCCGTCGGCCTGCCGCAATTGCGCCCGAAAATCGCCGACCGCCGCCGGTGCCGGATGTTCGAAATCCTCACCCTCTATGTCCGGATTGAACAGCGGCAACTGCCCCATGCCCTCGTAGAACAGCACCCGAGTGCCGACGGGGGCGGCCAGGGCCGCGGCGCGCAGCAGCGTGCTGTTGGTGGATTGCCTTCGCAGACTCCCCGATAAACCCAGTAATGTCGTCATTCTAATTCCTCGCAATTGGCCGCCCGGCGGCGTATCTCTCAAGCAATCACCAAGTCACGGGCAGTGCTTTCAACCCGTACAAGACCATTTCATGCCGGTAAGACAAGCTATCTTGCGGCACCGCCACCTGGAGGGTCGGCACGCGACGGAACAGGGTTCCCAAGGCGATCGCCAATTCGGCCTTGGCGAAATGCGTGCCCAAGCACTTGTGTATACCGTGCCCGAATCCGACGTGATGCGTGTTGTCGCGGTGGATATTGAAGTCATCCGGAGCGTCGAAAACGGAGGCGTCGCGGTTGGCGGAATTGATCATGATCAACACCCCTTCCCCGGCCTGAATGCGCTGCCCCCCGATTTCCATATCCGCCAAGGCGGCGCGGGGTAGACCGGCGTGATTGATGGAGAAATAGCGCACCAATTCATCGACCAGTTTGTCGCCCAGTTCCGGCGCGCCCAGGAATTCTCGCAATTGTTCGGGATGCTCCAGCAACACCACCACGCCCAAGGCCATCACCAGCGCCATGGTGTCATAAGCCCCCAGCAATACCAGTGCCGCCAGGCCGACCATTTCCTCGTGGCTGGGCTGCCCCTCCGTCTTGGCCTCGCGAATCAAGCGACCCAACAAATCATCCCCGGGTTGCTGCTCCTTGGCCGTGATCACACTATCGAAATAGCCCAGCAAGGCGACCGCGGCCGCTTCGGTCTCGGCCGCGGTACAGGTGCGATCCAAGACGATATCGGTATGGGTTTGAATGAACTTGTGATCCGCTTGCGGCACCCCCAACAATTCGCAAATCACGCGCGAGGCGATGGGCACCGCCAACACCTTCACCAAATCCACCGGCGGCGGCAGGTGCAGCATGTCGTCCAGCACCTCATCGACGATTTCCTGCATGCGCGGCTGTAACGACTGCACATGCGAGGCCATGAACTCCTGGGTGACGGCACGCCGCAAGCGGGTATGGTCCGGGGCATCGGCCTGCATGAAAAATCCCGGCGGCGGCGGTACTTCACCGGGGATATACGAGGGGTAACCGGGCGATCGGGGGTCGGAACTCAAGCGCCGGTCAACCAAGGCCGCGCGAATATCCTCGTGCCGGGTGACCAACCAGGCGACATCACCGCGTGGGGTACGCACCTGGGAGACCGGTTGTTCCAAACGCAGGCGCTGGTATTCCGGTGGTGGATCGAAGGGGCACACCCGTTGCGAGGGCATGGCTGGGATATCGACAACGTCTTCCATGGGGGGCTCTCTCTCTACGGTTGACAAAAAAACCGGCGGCTCAGGCTTGGGCCAAATCGGTGACCAAGGCCTTGGCCAAGGCCTTGGCCAAGGTCCCCACCGTGGGGTAGTCCCACATCACCGTGGGTTCCAATACCAAGCCCAGGTGATCCTCGATGTCACCGGACAAGGTCAGCGCAAAGACCGAATCCAGGCCATATTCCGCCAGGGGGACATTGGGCTCTATGTCTTGCGGCTGCTTTTGCACATAGTCCGCTACGCGCTCGGCCAACCAATGGCGCAAACTGTCTTCTGAAGCATGTGATTCCTGAATAGACATTGTTTAAGATCCTTGTTGAACCAAAGAAGGGGTATCCGCATGACGCCAGACGGGTAGCGAGCGGCAGGCCAGATCAAAGCTTTGCGCCTGCTCATACCGGCCTGCCAACTCATCGTACAAACGTCCCTCCAAGGACGGCGGCAGCGCGCTTGCCCGCTTGTCGAGTTGCGCATCCAGGCGTTGCAACGCCGCCAAGGCCCAAACCGGCTCGGCTACAAAGCCGCCTTGACCGCGATTGGCCTGGTAGAGGTTGAGACAGGCGCTGGCGGCGATGACCAAGGCATAGCGGCGGGTCAAGTCATAGTGCTTGGGGTGGGCCATGACGGTGAGTTGCTGCGGCTTGAGCGCGGCACATTCGCTCTGTAACTGCGTCAACTCCGTCGCAAACCGATCCGCCAAGCGGGTCAGTTCCTCCTGAAACGGCCCTGTCATCCGGCGGCAGCGATCACGAGCGGCCAGCAATGAACCGCTCAAACCGTCTTTACCACCGGAGCTTAAGGCCAATTGCTCAAAGGCCAGCGGCGGCAAGTCCGCATCCAGGCGAAAGGTCGCCTCCGGCGCCGGCTCGGCCTGACCCCAGGCCTGCCGCGCCAGACGCGGCAACTGCGGCAATATCGTCATCTGACAAGCCACCCGGGCGACATGACCAAAGCCCACCGGGCGGACATCGCGCAGGAACTTCTGAAACACCGAGTGCTCACCGTCGCGCAGATAAAAATGCGCCCCCAAGATGCCGGATAAGCTGTTCATAGCGTCGATCATGATCTTGGGCACCAGGTATTTCACCGCCGGTGCCGTGATGCAGGTCTCGCCGGGGATGGTATGCATGGCCCGCGCCACCGTGGTGGATAAGGCATCACAGATCAATAAATCGACAAAGGCATCCACCATCACCGAACGCGCCTGCGGCAGTTCGGCCACGCTACGGCCATAGAGACGGCGGCCCTTGGCGTAGCGCAGCGTCAGCCGCAAACCGGTATCCAAGATGCCGAGAAACATCCCCGGCAAGGTGGTGCGGGTGATCTGGAAGGCCTTGATCGCCAACTCCAAGGCCTGCCCCGGCCGGCCGAGGATGCGCCGGGCCGGTATGCAGCAATCGTGAAACTCCACGCCGCCCAACTGCACGCCGCGCATGCCGACGCTGGGGAAACGGGGCAAATAGCGGATTTGCCCCTCCGGAATCTCGCTCTTGTTGACCAAGATCTGCGAGTGGCTGCGGCTACCGGCCCCCGTGGCGGTACGGGCATAAATCACCGCCGCATCCGCGCGCTGGATATTGGAGGTCACCTGTTTACTGCCGCGCAGCCGCAGTTGATCCCCCTCCGGCATGGCCTCGAAATCGATGTGCGCCAAATCGTTGCCGTGATCCAACTCGTAGTAGGAGCAGGCCAGCTTGCGGTTATTCAGCAACAAGCCGGCCACTTCACTGCTGTGTTGCGGGTCATCGGCGGTCCACACCACGCAGGAGGCGATCATGGAACTACCGCCATAGCCCAGTCCCAAACAGGGATCGTGGCGATACAGGGCGCGCATGAGTTCCATCATCTGGTCGATGCGCCGCAGTCTGCCGCCGAAACGCTCGGGAACGAATTCGGCATTCAAACCGAATTCGTCCAACAGGCGTTCGCCCGCGGGCAGCATTTCACCCGCCTCGTCGGCCGCCAATATGGCGGCAAACCCCACCGGATTATCTTCCGCCCAGGGATCACCAAAGCCTTGTTCCAACTCGGCGATGCGCGCTTCCAGGGTAGCCGCCGCGGGCAGCGAGACCGACTGCTTCATTTTCCACTCCTTGGTCCGGAATCAGACCACAGCGACACAGGGGATAGCGGGTCGCCGGACGCCAAGACATCGACCAAGGCCTCATAGGCGGGATAGTCCAAGCCCTCCCCACCCGGCAAGGCCCGCAAGCGATCCAAGGCAAAGGTAAGACAGGCATCGAGCCAACGGGCATGCGACCACAACGCTGCATTCCGCTCACAACCGGCCTCCGCATTGGCCAACCACAGGTGGACACAGACCGCGCCGGCGAAACACCACTCATAGCGGGCGGCATCCTGAAACGCCGCCGCCGGCACATCGCGCGGCGCCGGTCTGTAGGCGGCCATGGCGGCAATGGTCTGCTCGGTGGCCGTGAGCAAGGCGTCGATCTTGCGCATCGCGCCTAGCGCCAGACGACCACCGTCGGCCAGGACCCGGCAGCGCCGTACCGCCTGCGGCAAGGCCTGCACCGGGCTACAGCCCTTGGCGGACAACAATTGCAAGGCGGTGGGATCGAAATCCGCCAAGGCGAGGTCTAAATCCGTCGCCGCGGCGAGGCCGGCCTCGTCGCCATAGCCTTTGCCATAGGCCCGGGCCAGATTCGGAAATTGATTGATCAGCGCATTGCGATTGACCACCGTATTGCCGTCAAAGATGGCGATCAGGCGATGATCGCGCTCCAGTTTCGGGAACAGGCCATGGGCATACACCTCGGTGAGAAAGGAGCGCGCACCCATCAGTTCGCCGAGCTGGGCGATCATTTGATCCACCAACGACGGTACCAAGGCCTTGGTGATGGCGGAGATCACGCTCATTTCCGCACTTAGGGCGTGAATGGCGCGGCTGGCCACCGTGGTCACGGCCTCGGCCAACAACAGCCCGGCCATCGCCTCGCCCAGGGTGAAGCGGGCCGGCGGCAGGTCGATCAAGTGGCGCTCATACAGGCGATGGCCCTTGGCGAAATCGGTGACCAAGGCCAAGGCCCGGTCCGCCGCCCCCAAAGACAAGCCGACACAAGCGGTACGGGTGATTTGTAACGCCTTGAGGCTGATTTCTATGCCTTGGCCAACCTCACCGATCAATGCCTCTGCCGGTATGAGGGCATGCTCGAACGCAATGCCGCTGATATCCGCTCCGCGAATGCCGTGGGTGCGTTCCTTGGGGAGAAAACGATAGCTGTACTCCGGCAAGGTGCGCTTGTCGATCAAAAACAGGCTGAATCCGCGCGGGCCGCCGCCGGCATCGGTACGCGCCAATACGCAAATCATCTGGCCGCGGGTGGCGTTGTTGATCAACCATTTCTCGCCATTGATACGCCAGCCGCCGTCGCAACGCTCGGCGCTCAGTTCGCCGGCCAACAAATCACTGCCGTGATGGCGCTCGGTCAAGCCCCAGGAGACCACGGTGCCGGCGGCGATTTCGGCCCCCAGCGCCGCGGCCTGTTCCGGCCGACCGGCAAGCCAGGTGCAGATCCCCCCGAGAAAGGTCTTGCCGTGACCGATGGCGGCGGTGAGATCCCGACGCGCCACCGTACGCCACAATGCCGGCAGATCGGGATAGCTCGCCAGTTTGCCGCCAAAGCCCGTGGGGACGTAGTGGCGGCTCAAACCAAATTCCTGCAACACGGCATAGGCCGCGGCCGGAAAGGCCTCTTGTCTATCCAACTCGGTGACTTGCGCCGTCCCGAACGGCTGATCCTCATGCTCCAGGCCGCTGATCACCCCTTCCAAGGCCATCACCGGCGACACCGCCTCCAATCCTGTCGTCAGCGTCATATCCTCGCTTCCTGTGTTTGACCCATTGGGTTTTCCTGCACCGGCACCAGCGGGGATTGTTCATTTCCCCCCTGCACCCCGGCGTCCAAAGATTGATACAGCACCGGCAAATCACCGCGTAAAAACGCCTGGCGCATCAAGGCGCGCCGGATCTTGCCGCTGGTGGTACGCAACACCCCGCCCGGGCGCAGCAACAACACCCCCGCGAGTTGTACGCCGAACTCCTGGAACACTCCGAGCTTGATCGCGGCCACGATCTCTTGTTGGCGCTGCGGCCCGACATTGCCGGGGATCTCATGGGTGAACACCACGGCCTCTCCTTGTTCCGCGACATTGACTGTGAACACGGCGCCGAAGCGGCTACTGAGTTCGACGATACGCAGGCGCATCTCGTGTTCCAGATCTTGCGGATACAGATTGCGCCCATGCACGATCAAGATCTCTTTCATGCGGCCGGTGACATAGATCTCATCATCGAAACAGACCCCCAAATCGCCGGTGCGCAAATAGCCGCTGTCGCCGTCCGCCGTGGTCGCCTGAAAGGTGCTGGAGGTGGCCTCCGGATTGCGCCAATAGCCGTGCGCGACGCTGCCCCCCCGCAACCAGATCTCACCCACGGCACCGGCCGGTTGCACCTGTTGCGTGACCGGGTCCACGATGCGGACATCGAAGTCGCGCGCCGGCCCGCAGCTCACCAGGTGACGGCTATCCACGGCCGACTCGGCCAAACGGAACACATGCTGCTCCAACAGCTCGCTGTTCACTTGACGGATCACCGGCGAGCGTTGCGCGGCCCCGGAGATGAATACCGTCGCCTCGGCCATGCCGTAGCAGGGACACAAGGCCTGCTCACTGAAACCGGCGGCGGCAAAGCGCTCGGCGAAGGCCTGAATAGTAGAGGCCTGAATCGGCTCGGAACCATTGATGACGAAGCGCCAGCCGGAGAGATCGATAGCGGCGAGCTGCTGCTCGGTGATGCGGCGGCGGCACAGATCAAAGGCGAAGTTGGGCGCGCAGGAGTGCTGCACATCGAACTTATCGATCATGCGCAACCACAGATGCGGGCGTTTGAGAAAGGTATTGGGCGTCATCATCACGCAGGTACTGCCGAGAAACAGCGGCGGCAGCAGTTGCGCCATCAAGCCCATGTCGTGATACAGAGGTATCCAACCGCCGAAGCGGGTCTGGGCATCAAAACCCAAGGCACGACGAAAACTGGCGGCATTATGTTGCAGATTGCGGTGAGAGATCATCACGCCTTTGGGGTCGCCGGTGGAACCCGAGGTGTATTGCAACAAGGCGAGAGTATCGCCGGCCAGCTCCGGCAGGCGCCAGGCATCGGCGCTACCAAAGTCAAAGGTATCCACCGCCACTGCCGGCACGTGGCTCAAGCCTTCGGCTTGGGCCCAGTCTTGTACCGTGGAGAGGTTGGCCGCATCGGTGAATACGGCGCCGATGTCGGCACTGGCGGCGATGGCCTTCACCCGTCGGCGTTGATGATGATATTGCCCCGGCAAGGGCGCCGGCACGGCAATCATCCCGGCGTACAAACAGCCCCAGAACGCGGCGGCAAAATCCAGGCCGACCGGAAACAACAACAATACCCGTGAGCCCGTCTCCAGGTGTTGCTGCAACCAGCCGCCGATGCGGCGCGCGGCCGTGTCCAACTCCCGGTAAGACCAGGTGTCGGCGCCATCCTCGCGGTCGGGATTGCGCACCAGGATGAGCGCCTCTTGCTCACCGCGAGCCGAGGCGTGACCGCGCAACACCGCAACGACATGGGCCGCCTGTTCGAAATCTCTATCCGGCATGGCCTCGCCGCCGCCGGGCTTGGGTAGAGAAGAGGGTGGACGTCGATTCATAAGGGCCTTCCTTTGCAGGCGGCGTTTAAGGGTGGGGAAGAAAGCCGCTGGACACGAAGTAGTCCAGATAGGCATTCATCAGTGCTTGATCCAGGGGCCGGCAAGTGATGCCGGAACCGGACAGCGCCGCCCGCAGGTTGGTGGCGTCGAAATCGGGCTTACTGCCGGCATCGCCCGCATCCGCTGACGGCGCGTCAGCACCGAACAAGGGGAAAAAGCGCGACATCTCGTTCTCTTCGCCACGCTCCAGCGCTGCCGCCAGCTCGCGGTACCAGTCGGCATAGGGCAAGGAACGCAAGCGATAACCATAGGTACGCAACATGTCCACGGCGTCGCGCCAAGGCAGCGGCCGGGTCGTCAACAGATTGAATTGGGTGTTCAACGTCTCGCCGGCCAAGGCGATATGGGCCAGGGCCTGGGCACAGAAATCGACCGGAGTAATCTCTAAGGTGACATCGAAATCCAACTCGGCACCGAGCTGGATACAGCCCTTGATGGCGGCATTGAGATAGGTATCCGGGGCGCAAGCACCGCTGTCTTGCGCCCCGGTGATCTGCCCGGGCCGATAGATATTGCCGGGGATACCACGCGCACGCGCCTGCGCCAGCAAGCGCTCGGAGACCCATTTGGTCTGCCGGTAACCGCCCGCCAGGCCATTCGGCTCGGTGACCTCTATCTCCTGGTGACAGGCCTCGCCGTCGACCCCGGCAAAGACCGCCAACGTGGAGACATAGTGCACCGGCTTGATACGCTGCAGGCAGGCCAGACGCAACACCTCCAAGGTGCCGAGTACATTGGTCGCCTTGAGATGGCGATACGGCATGGCGTAGTTGGAGACGGCGGCGTTGTGAATAATCATCTCAGCGCCGACCGCCAGTTGCCGATAGGCCGCTTGCGACACCCCCAAATAAGGCTTGCCGACATCGCCTACCACGGCCTGCAAGCGCAAGGCATAGCCCTCTCGCCAGAGACCGTAGCGCTGCATATTGCCACGCACCCGCGCCAGCGCTTGTTCCGCGTCGTGCGCCCGCACCAACACCAGGATGTCGGCGGTTGATCTCTCCAGGAGCTCGCGCAACAAGAAGGCCCCGGTATAACCGGTAGCCCCGGTCAGCAGGATACGGCGATAGGGGGCCGGGGTTGGCGGTAGCGTCCCCGCCTCAGGCGCCACATCCGTCGGTAACTCCGCTTCCGCAATGAGTTCGGCATCGGTCAGATTCTGCACCCCGCCGCTAGGCGCAACCTCAGCGTGCCCCTCCAACATCCGTACCACGCCGGTAATGCTGGGTTGTTTGAACAAGCGTTGCAGATCGAGCTTGACGCCGAAGGCCTCGCGCACCTTGGCGGCCATTTGCACCGCCGACAGGGAATCACCACCGCGGTCGAAGAAATTGTCCCGCACACCGATGCGATCCAGGTGCAGCAAATCCCGCCAGATCTCGGCGATTCGCAATTCGGTCGGCGTGCGCGGCGGGTCGAAGTCCTCGTCTTGCTCCGCCTCTGCCTGCGGCAAGGGCAAGCGTTTGCGATCGACCTTGCCGTTGGGCAGTTTCGGCAATTGCTCCAGGATGACGAACCGCGACGGCACCATGGCCGCCGACAGGTGCTCGCGGGCAAAGGCGCGCACATCCGCCATCAGCCCGGAGGCCGAGGTTACGGCCAGCGGATTGTTGGTCTGGCTCGGGTTGGGGGTATTCATAACAGATACTCCGCGGCTTCGGCTGCGGTGGGGTGTAACTCGGCATCGGGCGTCGGCGCCCAAGCGCCCGCTGCGGCCCGGCAGGCACTGAACTCGGCATCAAATTGCCACATGGGTTGCGAACCGGTCACCAACAGCCGCACCTCGCGCCCGTGGCGCTCGGCCAGTTGCATGACCGCGTGAGGGTCCAGGCCGGCGGCGGCATCCAGTGCCCACAGCTCGCGCTCCACATCCCAGGCGGTGGAGACCTCATCCGTAGCGGCCAGTAACGACAAGAGGTGGCCGGCACGCAGCAAACGGCGATTGACCACGCCTGTTACCACCAAGGTCTCCTCGTCGGCCAGACCCGCCAATTGATCATCCAACGCCTGCAAGGCATCCGCGGCGTCGCGCAAGCGACTCCAGGGCCATTCGCTATCCGCCGGCGCGGGCTGGGCCAAGGCCGGCCCCAGCAAGGTGACGTCATAGCGAAAATGCGTCATTTCGTTGGCGCTGGGGTTGCGTTTCAATTCGATTCTCAAGCCATGGCCGTGACCGTGCTTACGCACCAAATCGCGGAAAAATGCGGTAGAGACGCACAGCTCACGCTCGGCCGCGAGCTGCCGCTTGGCGGTACGCGCCAACTCGGCGACCGTGGTAAACGACTGCGCGCGATAGAGTTGCACCTCGGCATGGAAGGCCGGCAACAATTCCAGACTGCGGACATCGCCGATGAAGACCGTCCCCGTGTCGCCCACCAAACGCAAGGCCGCGCTCAAGACCTGTTCGAGATAATCCAGGCTGGGGAAATATTGGATGACCGAATTGAGGACCAAGGTCGCCCCCGCCATCGGCGGCAACTGCAGTAATTCCATGGCGTCGCCGGCCCGCAGCTCGACCCGACCGCGGTGCAAATACTCCGCTTCCAGCGCGCCCGCGGCCCGCTGCAAGGCCGTGGCGGAGACATCCAGCCCCAAATAATGCTCCACGGTGGGCGCCAGCTTACGCAACAACAGACCGACGCCGACGCCGATCTCTATGATGCGCACGGGCTTTAGCTCGGTGATGCGGGCTACCGTATGTGCCAACCATTCCTGCATCTGGTCTTCGGGGATGGCGGCACCGGTATAACTGCTGGCCCAACCGGAGAACGGATTCTCCGCCGTCTCGCCACCACTATAGGCGCTCTCCCATACCTGGCCCCAATAGTCGACATGGGCCGCCTCGGCCTCGCGCCTGACCGCCTCATCGGCAGTGGCCAGGTAGGCGATCAATTCCACCCCACCCGCGGCGTTCTCGGCCGCCACCACCGCCACCGAGGACAAACGCGGGTGGCGCGACAAGACGCTTTCCACCTCATCCGGCTCGATACGATGGCCAAGGATCTTGACTTGGCGATCGACGCGGCCCAGGAACTCCAACACGCCGTCTTCGCGCCAACGCACCCGGTCGCCGGTACGGTAGACCAAGCCGGCGCCCCAAGGATGCGATGGAAAACGCTCGGCGGTCAGTTCAGGGCGACCGAGATAGCTGCCGGAGACACCGTCGCCCGCGATCCAAAGCTCACCTTCGACACCGATGGGTGCAAGCCGCCCCTGGGTATCCAATACCAATAATTCGGTATTGGCGATAGGCCGGCCAATGGGGATGACACCGTCCGCGATATCCCGTTGCGGTTGCAGTTCATGCACCGTCGACCAGATCGTGGTCTCGGTGGGGCCGTACATATTGAACAAACGGGTCCGGGGCAAGCCCGCGACCAAGCGTTCGGCCAGACCGACCGGGAAAGGCTCACCGCCCACCAGCACGGCCCGCGTCCCGGCCAAGGCCGCCAAGGCCTCGGGTTCCGCCGTGACGGCGGTAAAGAAAGACGGCGTGGCCTGCACTATGCTCAAGCCGTGGCGACGGCAGAGCGCGCTGAAACCATGCTCCGCCTCTTGGCTCTCGTGCTCGTGGCGCCCCGCCAAATGATTGATCATGTGCTCGCCGGCCACGACCACCTTGGCGCCGCGGCTCAACGGCCAGAACAGCTCCAATACCGAGATATCGAATGAGACGCTGGTCAAGCCCAGTACCACATCCTCGCCCCCGCAACCGATGCACCGGTCCATGCCGAGGAAGAAGTTGACGACATTCAGGTGACGAATGACGGTCCCTTTGGGCCGGCCGGTAGAGCCCGAGGTATAGATGACATAGGCGACATCATTGCCGCCGGCGGTCACCGCCACCGGTGCCGCTGACTGCCGGCCTATCGCCGCGGCATCGGCGCTGATATCGACCAACTTGGCCACCGGCAATGTGCGCGGACCAGAGCCGTCGACCAACAGGCAGCGCAAGGCCGCATCCCTGGCGATGAAACTCAGGCGATCGCTGGGGTAGTCGGGGTCCAGCGGGACATAGGCCGCACCGGTCTTCATCACCCCCAGCAAAGCGATGACCAGGTCCGCCGAACGGCCCATGCTCACGCCCACCCGATCGCCGCGTTGCACGCCCTGGGCCAGCAAATGGTGGGCGATGCGGTTACTGCGCCGTTCCAACTCGGCATAACTGATCGTTTCCCAGCGGTACGCCAAGGCCACCGCCTCGGGCCGCAGTCCGGCCTGATGCCGGATCAAGCCGGGTATGGTGTCGGCCGGGTTGTAGGCGGCAGCGGTGTCGTTCCAGAGCGCCAATTGCCGCCTTTCCGCTGCGGCCAGTAGATCCAAGTCCGCCACCTTGGCCTCGGGCGTGGTATGGATGGCGTCCAAGGCCCGGCGATAGTAACCGCCCAAGCGCTCGCAAAACGCCGGCGCCAACCAGGCGAGATCACAGTCCAGCCACAGGCCCAAGCCGCCGTGAACGGGATCGACCAGGAAGTTGACCGCCAACGGGAAGTTGGTCTCCGCCACGCCGAAGGCATCTCTGATCAATACCTCTCTGGCCCCGTCCTCGTGCCACTCGACATGGAAGTCCATGAAATTGACATAGTTATCCAATGCCAACTGCCCCGCCAGGTCTTGCTGCATGCGCACCAGGGGATAGCGACCGTAGGGCGTCACCGCCTTTTCGTAGTCGAACACCTGGCGCGCCAACGCCAGCAGGGAGACCTCGCGCGTGTCCATATGCAGCGGCAAAGTATTAAGAAACACCCCGATCACCTGATCGCCGCCTTGCTCCTGGAGACGGCCGTTGAAGACCATGCCCGCGCTCACACTATCACTGGCGCAGACCAGGCGTAATACCGCGAGATGCGCGGCGATGAGCAGGGATTTCAACGGTAAAGCCTCGCGCCGCGCCAGTTGCCGTAGGCCGGCCGCCAAGGCCGACGGCAGCTCGACCGGATAGGAGCGATGCGCGGTCGCGGTGACAGTGGCGCCCTCCGCCTTGCGCTTGGGCAACGGCGCGGGCTCGAAGTCATGCAAGCGCCGTTGCCAGAATTCGGCCATGCCGGCATCGGCCGACACCTCCCGCTCCAGCGCCACGAAATCCCGATACCGTGAGGCGACATCCGCCAGCCGCAATTCCTCGTCCGCCAAATGTGCCCGGTAGCGTGCCAGGATCTCCTGCAGCATGAGCACATCGCTCCAACCGTCCAACACGACATGATGCTCTACCACCGAGAGTTGGAAGCACTCCGCACCGCGGCGATGTACGCAGAAAAACACCAACGGCGGCGCGCTGGGGTCAAAACGGTGGAACTTGTGCCGCTCAACCCAGGCCCGTATCCGCGCTTCCTGCTCTGCCGCCTCCAGGGCGGATAAATCCTCGCCTTCATGCAGCGGCACCCGCACCCGCTCATGGACCAACTGCAAGGGCTCGGAGAAAGTGGACAAATCAAAGGAACTGCGTAGCGCGGGGTGGCGTTGAAAGGTCTCGGCAATGGCCAAGCGCAAGGCCTCTAGCCGATAGCGCGCCGCAACCTGCAAGCTGGTCACCACGCGATAGACCGATGAATCGGCATCGAATTCGGCCTGAAACAACATACCGCCCTGCATGGCGCTCAAGGGATAGGCATCGACCAGGCCACCGGGTAGAGCGGCCTGGTCCGCCGCCGTAATCATGGCAAAGGGCGCCGATGTCCCAGGCATCGGCGGTGCCGCATCCGCGGTGCTCAAACGCGGTGCCAATTCCGCGATGGAGGGAAAACCGAACAGGTCTTGGATATCAAAGCTATAGCCTTGTCGCTCCAGTAGGGCCCGTAGCTTGATGCTGTGCATGGAATCTCCGCCCAAGGCGAAGAAAGAGTCTCGAATACCCAACTCGGTCAGGCCCAATACCTCCCGCCAGGCCGCATGCAGCAGGTGCTCAAGCTCGTTACGCGGCTGCTCGGCAACCGCGCCATTGTCCGCTACCGATGCCACAGGCACCGGCAAGGCACGCCGGTCGACCTTGCCGTTAGGCAGCAAAGGTAAGACATCCAAGACGGTTATCTGCGCCGGCACCATATATTCCGGCAGGCGCTCGGCCAAGGCCGCCGCCAGCGCCACTGTATCCAAGGTCTCGCCGACGGCCATGACGACATAGGCCGCCAAACGGCGATCCCCGGCTTCGGCCTGCCAGGTGGTCACCACGGCATGCTCCACACCGGGATAACCCAACAGGGCCGACTCGATCTCCCCCAGTTCTATGCGGTAGCCCCGGATCTTGACCTGCTGATCCATGCGCCCCAAGAACTCGATGGCACCGTCTTCCCGGTAGCGAGCCAAATCTCCGGTGCGGTACCAGGTGCCATCGGTGGGGCCGGCGATAAAGCGCTCGCGATTGAGTTCGGGCCGGTTAAGATAGCCCAGCGCCACCTGTACGCCGGCGATATACAACTCCCCGGACACACCTATGGGCACCGGCTGGCCGCGCTGATCCAGTAAGTGAATTCGGGTATTGGCGACCGGCCGCCCGATGGGGATGGGCGCGGTCGCATGCTCCGGTCGGCAGCGCCAATAAGTCACATCCACCGAGGCCTCGGTAGGGCCGTAGAGGTTGTGCAATTCGATCCCGGCGGTGGCGGCGTCATAGCGCCGGAAAAAGGCCGCCACCGTCTCCGGCCGCAATGCCTCGCCGCTGCACATGACTTGCCGCAAACCGGGCAGCTCGGCGGCTTCCGGCTCGGCCAGAAACAGGTCCAGCATGGGCGGCACGAAATGCAAGGTCGTCACCCCTTGCTCACGAATGGTCCGGGCGACATAACGCGGATCTCGATGCGCGCCGGGTGCGGCCAAAAACAAGCGGCAACCGACCATCAGCGGCCAGAAAAACTCCCACACCGAGACATCGAAGGTGAAGGGTGTCTTCTGCAAGACGCAATCGTCCGCGCCCAAGGCGTATTCCTCTTGCATCCACAACAAGCGGTTGACGATTCCCCGATGCGGTACAGAGACCCCCTTGGGGCGGCCGGTGGAGCCTGAGGTATAGATCAGGTACGCGGGGTGTTCCGGGGTCAGCTCGGGACGGGGCGGCTCGGCGGCCTCCGGCAGGCCGGGCAGCAGGCTATCCACTTCCAGGGTGGTCACCTCCAGTTCGGCCAAGGTCTGCCGCAGGCCGGAGCTGGTCAAGACCAATCCGACACCGGCGTCCTGCAACTGAAAGTTCAAGCGTGCGCTGGGGAGTTCCGGGTCCAAGGGCACATAGGCCGCGCCGGCCTTCAACACCGCCAGCAATGCGATCACCAACTCCGGTGAACGCCAATCACAGACACCGACATACTGCCCCGGCGTTACCCCTTGCGCCAGAAGATGCCAGGCCAACTTGTCCGCCGCCGCCATCAACTGCCGAAAATCAAGCGTTCGCTCCGCGGTAGCCACGGCGACGGCATCCGGTGTCGCCAGCGCGCGCGCCTCTAGCCAATGATGCAGGCAACGTGACAAGTCATAGGGGCGATCGGTGGCATTGAAGACGGCATCGATGCGCTCGCGCTCACCCGCTTGCAGGATGTCGATGGCGCCGATCTCGGTGTCCAACCCGGCGTTCACCAGCCGTTCCAGCCAGAGCACGAATCGGCGCTGATGCACGGCGATATCCTCTGCCGTATACAACCCCGGGTTGGCATCGAAATAGAGCGTGGATTCAGAGCCGTCCGGCTTGCCGTAAAACCCGATCAGCACGTCTTTCACCGGCCCCGAGGACAGATGGTGCGCCTTGGAGACGACATCACCGAATCGCAAGCCGTGTTCGATGGCGATGACATTGACCACCGGACCACCGAGCTGGCCATCACCGGCTGTCGCACCCGTCGCACGCAACTCGCGCTGCAAGGTCTCACCGCGATAGCCCTGGTGTTTCAGCAGCAAGCCGATTTGATCCGCCACCTGGCGCCACAATTCCGCCAAGCTGATCTCGGCATGAAAGCGCAGCCGCAACGGCAATTCGTTGGCCATCATAAAAGGAGTAGCCATGGCCGCTTGATTGCTGCGACCCGCCACCGGCAAGGTCAGGACGATATCTTGGTTACCGGTCAGGCGGTACAAATAGGCCGCCACCGCCCCAATGACGACAACCGACCAACGCGACGCCGCCAGACGCGCGTGGGCCCGCAACTGCTCGACCAATTGCGGCTCCAACGCCATGCAGCGACGCAAAAAACCGGCTGCGGGGGCGGCGGAGCCATTGGCCAAGCGCGTCGCTGCCGGTGCGTCGGCCAAGGCGCCCAACCAGTATTCGCGATCCCTGGGGTAGCGAGCGGAATCCTGATACGCCTGCGCTTGATCTAAAAGTATAGCCAAGGGGCTGAACGGAGAGGCGCCCGGCTCATCCCGGGAGAGCCGGGTCGAGTAAATTTGTGCCAGACGACGCCAGTAAACGGACTGACCGAAACCATCTATGGCGATATGATGATAGCGAAAATAAAAATAGTAATGGTCCGACGACAACTTGAATAGAACCTGATCGAATAATGGGCCGGTTCTAAGATCAACCGCAGTACCGAGATTGCTCCACATCCAGGTGACGGCCGCGGCCTCGGGATCTATATCCGTAGCCAGATCTATAAGTTGATAACGGGCATCCGCAGCGGCATCCGCCACTTGCCTAATCTCGCCGTCTTGCTCCACGAAGCGCAACCGCAGCGCTTGGCATTCGGCCGAGGCGATAGCCACGGCTCGCTCAAAACAGGCCAGGTCCAGCGACCCTTGCAGCTCCAAGTAACCGCCACAATTGTATTGTGGATTAGTAGGTTCCAACTCCTGGGCGATCCACACGTCTTGCTGCGCAGCCGACAGCGGCATGCGCTCACCGGCGCCATCCGTAAACTTCATAAGTAGTTCCAACTTGACAAATCCGTTTAATCGCCGGCAAGGCGATCAGCCACCCTCAACCACGCCAAGCGCCAGGCAAGGGCCCCACAGAGCAAATTTAAAGAGTAGGCAACAAGAAAGGAGGCAAGAAAAGGAAAGAAAACACAAGAGCAGTGATATGACACAACTGTCAACTCTCCTTGCCAACATCCAATGACTACCGGTCATCTCGACCGTGTGGCGTATACTAGCAGTCAACAAGAATCAAACTCGTGAACGAGAGCACAATTCCACGATATTCAAATTATTTACGACGCTGTCAGCGAAGTAAATATTCAACCCACAAAAAGCTTAACTCCAACAGCGAGACCAAGCCGCATAGGCAGCATTAATCCCCCGCTTACATCAGGGAAAATCAAACCACATACAGCGACGCCCCAACAGCGCGTTAGCCGAACATCACCCGGGTTGCAATACCACCTACTCGGGCATCAAAGCCACCCACCCCCGGCGCAAACTGATTTCAAAAAGCAAGCCGGCACAAGGCCGAGGGTATGCCCAGGGGAACCGGGATTTCGTCGTCAATGGACTCCAGGTAGGCGGCATTCTCCTGATAACCATAGAATTGCTTTTTTTGCAGGATGCGGCCGACCGTTCCCACGACGATGAGATCCGAGCTCTCGATCAGTTCGCCGATCGACTCGGCCGGATGATAGTTTTCGAGGCTGCGAATGGATGGCTCGCTGGCGGGCGCGGATGCGGCACAGCAGGATATCGCCATTGTCAGTAGGGCAAGCAATGATCTATGAAGGGTGTTCATTATTTGGTCCATCAAAGTCATTTGGTCCATCAAAGTCTTTCGGGAAACAGTCGGATAAAAAAGGGTAGATCCTTGGTGTGCTACGGATACCACGAGCGAATCAGGTCGATGTCAGCTTGCTGAAGCGTATATATTATGTTGCTTGTATTGTACCCCTCGCAGACACTTACCGTTTTCATTATGCTGATGGGTGGGCAGGTGTGGTCGTGTCCAAGGCCGAGAATGTGGGCGAATTCATGGCGAATCATTCGGTTGGCATAACGTGAAGGGATGCTTGAATATTTTGAAGTATTGAATTTGACCCAGCCGTAGTCCACCCCGGCTGCCGCGCACAGCCCGGTTTGTTCGCCGGTAACGGTGTCGGCGCAAGGTTGGTTCAAAGGGAAGGAGCAAAGCGCCCCGCAAGCCAAACCGATCGCTATTTTATAAGAATATTTCATGCCGCTTTCCCTGTCATGCCGCTTTCCCTGTCATGCCGCTTTCCCTGTCATGCCGCTTTCCCTGTCATGCCGCTTTCCCTGTCATGCCGCTTTACCCTGTCATGCCGCTTTCCCTGTTATTATTGGCCGGTTTGGATGCATATGGATAACGTGAATGATAACCATGCTATCACAGCGATTCGGGAGGTGTCTATCGGACATGTATTGCATATGTCGGATCTGGGGCCTCGTTGTCCAATGTCATCAACTTAACGCCTAAGTCTTTGATTTTTGGCCGCGAGAGCCGAGGGCGATTTATTTCGTGGGTAGGACCGGCCGGGGCGTATCGGAACGACATCCTTCGCGAT
>NZ_BAAHXB010000094.1:0-21876 GCF_054657215.1 Endothiovibrio diazotrophicus | reverse complement strand
TCGGAAAAGTGGGGTCGCCATCCCGCTTTCGCGGCCGATTCATCCATAGTCCGACAGGCTCCTAGGGGCCGCTCCTACAGGCGAGGGCGGGAGAGGATTCACCCCCGCTCCCACTCTCACATCCACCTACTAAGAAAAAGCCCGCCCGCCCCACGGGGGAGCGAGAGGGCAACGCCCTCCGCTCCCCCGTGGGGCGGGCGGGCTTTTTCTTAGACGAGGTTGAAGTTGAGGATCCCTTCCATCTTCTCCGCGGTCTCCGACTTGCCGGTGCGGCTATCGCCGATCAGCGCCACGGTGATGCTCACCTCGTGCGGGCAGTCGGCCTCGTCGGTGCACTTCGCCTTGGCCTGCGCCTTGATCATGTCGATCAGGTCCTCGGCCAGCCGCTCGGGGGCCTTCAGCTCCACCTCGTCGCGGTTGCCGTAACCGCAGCGGGCCAGATCCTCGTCGCTGTTCTCGCCGTAGACCCCGGCCATCAGCTGGCTGTGGGCCACCCCCACCTTGATCTCGCCGCGCGCGACCAGGGTCTTCAGATCGCCGATGAAGCCCGCCTCGGTGATCGAGAACTTGTCGTAGAGGTCGGGGTGGAGGACGGTGCCGTCATTATCCTTGAGCAGCGGGAAGGGGTTGGCCCAGTAGCTCGACTCCTTCGCCCCGCGGTGGGTCGAGGTGGAGCCGGCGGCGACCCGCTCGCCGAGGCGGAAGTGCTCGATCGCCTCCTCGACGCTCATGTCGACGTCGACGGTGCTCGAACCCTGCTCGATCAGCGTGAAGTTGTTCATGTAGAGCAGCACGTCGAGCACGTCGCCGTTGAACACCTCCTCCTCGTCGGCCACCGGCACGATCTGCCGGGCGTTGGAACCGGTGTCCTTGTTGTAGCCCACCTCGCGGCCGAGCATCTGCATCTTGGCGTGCTCGCTGAAGCCGTCGAGGCAGGCGAACGCCCCGGTCTCGGTGCCGTAGAAGATCGGCCGCACGATGCCGTCCTCGCCGCGACTGAGCACCACCCGCCCCATGTCGTCGGCCTTGACCAGCATCTCGGCGACATAGGGCTCCTTGGTCGCCTCGTCGAAGCGCACCACGTAGCGGGTGCAGCCGCAGTGCAGCGGGATCTCCCCCTTGCGGATGGCGAGCACGTTGTGCAGGGTGAGGATCGGCTTCTTGCAGTAGCCGAAGTACTTCAGCTCGTCGCGGTTGGGCACCATCCCGACCAGCACCTGGTTGGCCGCATCCCAGTAGTAGCCGAGGTCCTGCGGGTCGGCGTTGGGGTCGCCGAAGACGAAGATGCCGTCGGGGCGCTTGCCGGCGCGGATGTCGTCGATCCGCGCGAAGGGGAAGAGGTTGAGCAGCCCCGGCTCCATCTCGATGGTGCCGCGGGACTTGTGCAGGTAGGCGACGATCAGCGAGCTGCCCACCTGGAGCGGCACCGAGACCCAGTCGTCGGCGTTGAACGCCTCCCCCTTGAACGGGTTGTGGTCCAGCTCGTAGAAGGGCTCGGCGCGCTTGTTCGAGGGGGTCGAGTAGTCGATGCCGGTGAGGATGTCCGCGGCGATGGTCAGCGGCACATGGGAGAGCTGCACGTAGTCGCCGGGCAGGTTGAGGTAGTGGCCGGAGATCTCGCCGGCGGTGACGTTGGGCGAGGCGTCCATGCCGGGGGTGCGGCGCACGCCCTGGTCGAGCCCGACCCGGTCGAGCAGCAGCCGGCGGGTGGCGAGGATCAGGTCGGTAAGGCTCTGCGCCTTGGCGGTGACCTTGTTCTTCACCGTGGTGGGGGTCTCGTCGCCGGTGGAGACCACCTCGTTCTGCAACCGCACCAGGCGCTTGTAGCCGCTGGTGCGGTAGTGGTGGAAGGCGCCGTCGAGGAAGCGCACCACGGCGCGGGCGCGCTCCAGCACCTCGCGGCTCTCGAAGCGCTCGCTCTCGAGGATCGCCAGGGCGTCGCGGGCGGTGATCGTCTTCATGAAGGCGACCCGCTGCAGGGCATCGTTGCGCTGGCGGTCCTGGCGCGCCTCCATCTCCTCCTGGAACGCCTTCTTGTAGATGGCGAGGTAGCGGGCGAAGGCGCGGCTCTTGAGCAGCTGTGCGGGGGTGCTACAGCCGTCGCGGATTTCGAGGATCTGTTCCATAAAATTTCTTCTGACTGGTCGTGCGGGCTAATTAATCGTTTGGGCGCAAACCGGTCCATTCTACGCCAACCCGGCGGCACGCCTCAACGCCAGGGATGGGAAAAGTACCGGACAAGGAGTGTTATTTATTTGAATTATCAGTTATTTATTCCTGGATGCCGGGCCATTTCAAGGCGTTCGGCACGGGCATCAAGGCGTTTCACCACGGAGTGTTTACTGTGTTTTTTCTCGAGCGGAAAGAGGCGTGCCGCGCCGGCATGTGGTGCGCCTCCTGTTAGAAGAATGCCTCTCGAACCCGCACCACCGACCCTACGGCGCCGGGTGGAATTTGATGCTGTCGCTCCAGGTGTCGACGTGGCCGACGGTGACGGTGAGGCGTTCGCCCAGCGGCGGTGGCTCCTTGAAGACCATCGGCATCTCCAGGGCGAGGTCCTCCAGCAGGATCAGGCCGAGACCGGTGTCGGGGCGCAACCAGCGCACCAGACGGGCCTTGAGGCGCTCTTCCTGGTGCCGCTTGAGATACTCCAGGGCCCAGTAGCGCTTGCTCTGGCGTTCCACCTGCATCGCCGCGCGGGCGGTCTCGCCACTGGTCATGATCAGTCCCTCCAGGATCTTGGCGTCGAAGGGGAGCGGTTCACCGCGCAGATGGGCCTTCAGCTGGAAGTGGGTCAGCAGGTCGGCGTAGCGGCGGATCGGTGAGGTGGCCTGGACGTAGGCCGGCAGGCCGAGGCCGGCGTGGGGGGACGGCTCCACCGTGGTCTGGGTGCGCGGCATGAAGCGGCGCAGGGCGTAGTCGCGCAGCAGCGGATCGTCGATCCCCACCAGCTCGTCTTCGTTGATCCGCGGCTCGGGCTGGGCGCGGTAGGGCAGCGGCAGCCCGTGGTCGATGCCAAAACGGGCGGTGACCTCGCCGGCGAGGATCATCATCTCCGCCACCAGGGTGCGCGCCGGCGACTCCTCCAGCCGTTCGATGGTGATCGCCTCGTCCTCCACCTTGATCGAGGCCTCGGGGGTGTTGAGGTTGAAGCCCCCCTGGGCGGCGCGCCAGCGACCGCGGCGCTCGGCCCACTGGGCGAACTCGGCCAGCTCCGGTTCCTCGGCGGCGCCGGCGGCGAGGATCGCATCCACCTCCTCGTAGGTGAGCTTGCGCGCCGGGCGGATCAGCGACGGGGCGATACGGTAGTCGCGCACCGCGCCATCCTCCTCCAGCACCACGCCGAAACTGAGCGCGGGACAGAGTTCGCCCTCCACCAGGCTCATCGGCCCACCGGCGAGCTCCATCGGAAACATCGGCAGCATCCCGGTGGGCAGATAGAGGGTGGTGGCGCGCAGCCGCGCCTCCTGGTCGAGGGGCTCCTCCAGCTCGATCAGCCGGCTGGGGTCGGCGACGTGGATCCACAGCCGCACCCCGCCCTCTTCCAGCCGCTCGATGGAGAGGCCGTCGTCGATCTCGCGGGTGTGGTGGTCGTCGATGGTGCAGACGTGGTGGGCGGTGAGATCGAGACGCCGCCCGGCGTCGGGGTCGACCGGCGGCGCAGCGGCCCGCTCGGCGGCGAGGGCGACCACCTCGGGGTCGAAGCCGCGGGGGTGGCCGCTGCGGCGCAGTGCCAGATTCTCATGCTTCGACCAGCGGCCGATCGCCACCAGCAGCTTGAAGGCGTCGCGTTCCTCCTCCTTGCGGCCGAGGGCGGCAAGCAGCTCGCGGGCCGCCTTGGCGGTGGGCGACTCCTTGCCCTGGAGGGCGTAGCGCTCCAGGTTCTCCAACCGTCCCTGGTCACTCTCGACCCAGGTGACGGCCTTGCCGTGGCTGGCATCGCGCAGCTTGCCGAGGAATGCCGCGGCCTCCTCCTCGCGCTGGCGCGCCACCGCCTGCTGGTGGCGCAGCTCCTCCACCTGGGCGGCGGGGCGCGGTTCGAACTGCTCGCCCTTCTGCTTGAAGTAGAGGGCGTCGTCGAAGAGCAGCGAGTGGGCCGCGTAGCAGTGGGCGGGGGTGGTGGCGGAGAACAGCAGTTCGGCCATCCCCGCCACGTCCACCACCTCCTCCGCCTCGCCGAGGAACTCCCAGGCCAGCTCCAGCGAGGCCGGGTCGAGCAGCGGCTCCACCTCGGCGCGGAAGGCGGTGATGCCCTCCACGGTGTAGGGGCCGCCGGGCACCTCGAAGGTGGCCTGGCGCGGGTGCACGGTGGTCGTGCGTCCCGCCTCGTCCACCACGACCCAGTGTTTCTTCCCCTCGGGCCGCGCCGCCACGCCGAGCCGCCGCTCGCCGTGCAGCCGGAATTCGATCAGACTGCCTTCGTTCACCGTATCCGCCTCGGATTACGGCCCCGTCCGCCGGACGGGGCCAGAAAATAAATGGCCGCGTAGTATGCCAAAAGGCGGCCGCCGATGCCCGACGCCGTGAGCACGTAGATAATTCAGGAGACTCCTTATTACGCGACGAGCGCGCCTTCGGTATGATCGGGAGAACAGACAACAACCCGCGCGACATCGGCTACAGGCGTCGTCCCCCGGGCGCGGCGCCGGCCGGCTCGCCGACCGCGGGAGCGACCGACCACGGGGAGCGCCCTCCCCCGTGGCGGTCGCCGCCCGCCTCAAGGCCGCACCGTATGAACGTCGACTACGTCAACCCCTTCCTCGGCAGTCTGGTCGAGGTGCTCGCCACCATGGCCAACACCACGGTCGAGCGGGGTCAACTCTCGATCAAGGGCTACCAGGCGGCGCTCGGCGACGTCACCGGACGGATCGACATGCGCGGGGACGCCACCGGCTCCCTGGCGGTGAGCTTCACCGAATCGGCGATCCTCTCCATCTTCGCCAACATGATCGGTGAGGAGCGCGAGAAACTCGACGAGGAGGTGGCCGACCTGGTCGGCGAGATCACCAACATGGTCTCCGGCGGCGCCAAGCGGGTCTTCTCCGAGAAGGGCTACAACTTCGACATGGCCACGCCCCAGTTGCTCACCGGCAAGGGGCACATCATCGACCACGGCGTCGACGGCCGCACCATCCTGGTCCCGTTCAAGACCCCCTTCGGCGAATTCTTCGTCGAGGTCTGTTTCGAGGAGGGGAAGAAGAAGGAGGGGTGAACGGAGGGCGATTCGCCCCCCCCCCCGACTGCGGTGGAGAGTCCTTCTCCAGACACACCAGGAAGGCACCGCCCATCCTAGGACTGCCTCTTACCCACAAATCGGCCGATTTGTGGGTAAGAGGCAGTCCTAGGAGGCGGAAGCGGCGAGGTGTTGCAGGATCTCGCCGTCGAGGTCGATCCCCACCTCCCAGTTGGGGTTGATCGAGACCGGATAGAGGCCGCCCATCTTCTCCAGCACCCACTTGAACTCCACCAGCAGACCGCCGCCGTAGCCGGGGAACTGGCCGAGGAAGTCCCCCGCCCGCTCCGGGCTGGTGAACAGCACCATCACCGGCTGCCCCTCGTCGTTGTCGATGGTCAGCGGGGTGGCGGTGGCGGAATCCTGGAAACCGCCGATGTTGTGCTTGTCCCGCACCGGCATGAAGAGCTGCGCCGCCATCAGCTCCTGCAGGAACTGCTCGCCGGGGACGCGCCCCTCCTGGGCCGCCAACAGCGTCTCCTCCAGGGCGTTTCGCGGTTCGAAAACCTCGCTCATGATCGGGTCTCCTGCCGTTTCGGATGGTTGAGAACGGGGCAGACTGCCCCAATCATGGGGGGAACGCAAGGTGCTGAGGTGAAAGGTTAAAGGTGAAAGGTCAAAGCAAGACACCCGGTCGTCGGCTTGGGCTTTCTTCCCGATACCGCTTTCCGCCCTGCTTTGCACCCATTCACTTCGTGCACAAGGCGCAAGCGCCTTTGACCTTTGACCTTTGACCTCTACCGAGAGAACAAGCCGATGTCCGAAGAGTCCGTCCAGTTCGTCAAGAAAATCAGCTACAAGCGCGTTGCCAAGGACCGCGTGGTGACCCTGCGCTTCATGATGGTCGACCGCGACGCCGCCCGGCCGGTGGAGGTGCAGGAGGAGCTGAGCTATCTCCACGGCGGCTACGGCGACATCTTTCCCAAGGTGGAGGCGGCCCTGGAGGGGGCGGCGGTGGAGGACAAGCTGGACCTCGAACTGAGCGCCGACGAGGCGTTCGGCCCGCGCAACGAAAAGCTGGTGATGGAGATCCCGGCGGAGCGTCTCCCGGAGGAGGCGCGCGCCGTCGGCATGCGCATCGAAGGGGAGACCGGCGACGGCCGCAGCGGCGGCTTCACCGTCACCGCCGTGGAGGGCAACAGCGCCACCATCGACGGCAACCACCCGCTGGCCGGGCGCAACCTCCAGCTCTTCATCAAGGTGATCGACGTGCGCGAGGCCGGCGAGGAGGAGATCCGTGCGGGGCACCCCATCGTCCCGCCGAAGAGCGGTGGCGACGCGGCGCCCCTGCCCCATTGAACCCACGAGCCCTGGTTTTAACCATGAAGGAGATGAAGGGATTGAAAGACATTCGGGGCCGTAGCGATCGGGAAGCACCGGGTCTCTCCAATCGGCTCGCATAGGGCGGGCCGCGCCCGCCGTGTTCAACGGAGGCACCGTTCGGACCGATCTCCCCGCCCGTTCGGAATGGTGCATTCGTTCGGCACGGCGCGCGCGGCACGCCCTGTACCATTTCACCGCGCCGAGGAACCTTCATGCCCTTCATGGTGAAAAAACACCGGCCCGGCACCTTCCCAACGCGACGACCGCACGGCCCAACCGGCATCCACGCAACCGCGCATTCACCTCCTTCGTGACGTCCCCTCCCCCACCAGCCGCAGCTTCTGGGCGCGGCTCAGACGCTTGATCGCCGCCTCCCGTTTGCAGGCGGCGGAGCGGTCGGCGGCCGCTTCGACGTAGACCAGCTCCACCGGCCGGCGGGCGCGGGTGTAGCGGGCGCCCAGCGCGCTCCCGTTATGCTCGGCGAGCCGCCGCTCGGGATCGACGGCGACGCCGGTATACAGCGTGCCGTCGGTACAGCGAACCATGTAGACGTGCCAATCGGACATCGGGCGTACGACGCGGTAGTGCGCTCCCACTAAGGGCTCAACACCGTACCTTCACCCGGGCTTCACCGCCTGGATCGTCGCCGAGACCACGTACGCCTCCACCCCGCGCCCCGGCGCCCAGTCGCGGATGAACTCCCTGGACTCGTCCTTCGGCGCGATGCGTATCGCCTGGAAACCGGCGTCGGCGAGGTAGCGCTCCAGCTCCTCGATCCGCGAGGCGCCGGCCATGCAGCCGGAGTAGAGCTGCAGGTCGTTGCGTACCTCCTCGGGCAGTTCAACGGTGGCCACCACGTCGGAGATGGCGAGCCGGCCGCCGGGCCTGAGCACACGGAACGCCTCGCGGAAGACCCGCGATTTATCCGGCGAGAGGTTGATCACGCAATTGGAGATGATCACGTCCACCACCCCGTCGGCCACCGGCAGGTTCTCGATCTCGCCGAGGCGGAACTCGACGTTGCGGTAGCCCCCCTTCTCGGCGTTGGCCCGTGCCTTGGAGATCATCGCCGGGGTCATGTCGACGCCGATCACCTGGCCGGAGACGCCCAACTGGTTGGCGGCGAGGAAGCAGTCGAAACCGCCGCCGGAACCGAGGTCCACCACCGTCTCGTGGGGCGCGATGGAGGCGATCGCCTGTGGGTTGCCGCAGCCGAGTCCCATGTCGGCACCGCCGGGGACGCTGGCCAGCTCCTCGCCGGAGTAGCCCAGGCGCTGGGAGATCACCGCGTTGATCTGGGCGTCGTCGGAGACCCCGCAGCAGCTCGACTCCGGCCCGCAGCAGGCGCCGGCGTCGCTCGCCTCGGCCACCCGGGCGTAGCTCTCGCGCACCGATTGGCGTACCTCATCGGCGATGCGCTGGCCGCTCCCCGCGCAGATCGCCGCGAAGGGCACCTTCACCTCCTGCCGCTCACCGGTCATCTCCTCGCTCATCGTTGCCTCCTCAGATTTCGTCACTCGGGGGTACGGCGGACGCCGTCCCCTCCCCGGGTTGTGGATCGTTCGGCGGGAGCTCCCGTCCGAATCGGAAGAATCGGGCCGCCCGCTCCGCCATCGCCGGGTCAACCCGGCAGTCGATCCGCCGCCCCTGCCGCTCCATGCGGATCAGGCCGGCGCGGCTCAGCTCCTTCATGTGGTGGGAAAGGGTCGAGGGGGCGATCCCCAGGTCGGCTCCCAACTCCCCGACACAGGCCCGCTGCGCCTCTTCCACCGAACAGACCGTGCCCGGCGCACAGCAGTCGGCGAGGGCGAGATAGATCCTCACCCGATGGGGATTGCCCAGGGCCTTGAAGAGTTCGGCGAAGGTTTCGGCGTCTTGACAATTCGACATATTTCGAAATATCGAATTTTTGACCAGGGATGTCAAGTCGGCGGCAAGACCTGTAGGAGCGGCCCTCAGGCCGCGATGGCGCCCTCTCCGACCACTGCCGCCAGCCGACTCGGAGACATTTCGCTCCGCCCCGATCGCGGCCTAAGGGCCGCTCCTACAGGAAACCCCGGCGGCGCTCAGGGGATGGTGAAGAGTTCGATGTTGGAGTAGCCGCTGGCGTTACCCGATCCGTCGTAGGCCTCCACCGCCACGTAGAAGCTGGCCCCGCGGGGCAGATCGACGGCGAGCGAGGTGGTATCGCCCAGGTCGAGGCTCTGGATGGTCTCGGGCCCCATATAGGGATTGGGGGCATAGTGCAGGCGGTAGCCGACAACACCGGAGATCGCGTTCCAGGAGGCCTCCACCCGCTGACCGGTGACGGCGAGGGCCAGTTGCGGCGGCTGCAGGGTGGCGTCGAAGGTAAGCGCCAGGGCATAACCGTCGTAGCACGCCATGCCGCTGCTGCCTCCCGCGCAGCTGGACTGGTAGCCGCCGTCCGGCACCGGGAAGTTGACGGTCTGGGCGAAGCCGGTGAAGTAGAGGGTGCCGTCGCCGCCCAGGGCCATGCCGCGCAGGGTGTCGGCACCGAAGTAACCGCCGGCGACGGTGGCGAAGTCGTAGCCGGTGAGGTCGTTGTCGAGGCGCATCACCGCGGCGACCGCGTGGGAGGGGTTGTCGGAGATGGCGGCCCCGTCGCTGATCGGGAAACTGAGGCCGCCATAGGAGAACGAGGCGCCGCCGTAGATCACCCGTCCCTCGCCGTCGATCAGCACCCGGTAGCCGTACTCGCCGGCGGTGTAGGGGAAGGTGCGGTTGGCGGTCAGCGCGGAGAGGGTGGGGTCGAAGCGGACCAGGAAGCCGTTCACCTCATCGCCGACGGCGCCCTCGGGGAAGGGGTCGGCCTTGCTGCTGCCGGCGACGAAGACGTTGCCGTCGCCGTCCACCGCCACGTCGTTGAGGGCGTCCTGGCTCTCGGCGGTGAGGTAGGTGGCGGCCACCAGGGTGGAGAGGTCGCCGCTGAGGCGGGCGACGAAGCCGTCGTGGTAGTAGTCCTCGGCCAGGGCGGTAAGGGTGGTGTCCCAGGCGCCGCTGGTCACCGGAAACGTCGGTGAATTCGTCGTGCCGACGAGCACCACGTCGCCGCCGGGGCTCATCGCGCAGGCGTTGATGGTGTCGTTGCGGGTGCCGCCGAGGTAGGTGGCGGCGAGCAGCGAGTCGAGGGACGGGTCGTATTTGGCGACGAAGCCGTCCTCGTAGTACGGATAGTCGGCGTTGGCGGCATAGTCGCGCTGGTACGCGCCGCTGGTGGTGGGGAACCCCGCCTGGCTGTAGCCGACCACCAGTGGATTGCCGGCGGCATCCAGGCAGAGGGAGGTCATGGTGGTGTAGTTGCCGGCATCGCTCTCGACGAAGGTGGCCGCCAGTACCTGTTGCAGGGTGGGATCGAGCTTGACCAGGAGCCCGCCGCCGCTGGCGTCGCGCCGGCCGTCGTAGCCGCTGGGGGTGACGTTGAGCTGGCTGGAGCCGGTGTGGACCAGCACGAAGAGGTTGCCGTCGGCGTCGATGCGCAGCCCTTTGGCCCAGTCCAGGCTCTCGCCGCCCAGGTAGGTGAACCCCTTGAGGGTGGTGAAGGCGGCGTCGTAGCGGGCGACGTAGACGTCATCGGCGTGCTGGGCGGGGTCGCTGTGGTAGGTGAGGTCGTAGCCGGGGACGCCGGTGAGGTCGAGCTGGCCGCGCAGCTCGCCGGCGACGTAGACGTCGCCGGCGGGTCCCACCGCCACCCACTCGGCGACGTCGTTGACCTCGGCGGCGCCGATGAAGGTGCCACCGACCAGGGCAGCGGGGGCCCGGGTGGAGAGCAGGAGCAGGACCGTAGCCAGCGGGAGGGATTTCACGGGAGGTACCTCGGGTCGACCGTTAAGGGTCCGCGAAAGAATAACTTCCTGTTTTTGAGCGTCAAGACGCTTCGCGGCCGATTCATCCATAGTCCGACAGGCTCCTAGGAGCCTGTCGGACTATGGGGGATCGAGCTGCGGGAGTGGGAGGGCGGCGCCAATTTTTCGAAAATTTGAGGAGAATAGCGAGCTATTTGACGAGAATTTTCGGAAAAGTGGGGCCGTCATCCCGCTTTCGCGGCCGATTCATCCATAGTCCGACAGGCTCCTAGCAATTACGCCGGCCTCAGCCACCCCCACCACACCGCCCGGGAGAGCTGCCGTGGGCGATGGAAAAACAGCCCCGCGCGATGGACGGGGTTGGTCAGCCGCTCCCACGCATTGCCCACCCAGGCACGCGCCAGGCGGCGGCGCAGGGCGCGCTCGGCGGGGGTGGAGGCGTGGCGCAGGCGGAGCAGCAGCACCGGGTAGTCGAGGCGGGAGAGATCGGTGATCGGGTGGCTGAGCAGACCGTCGGGCAGGATCACGTAGTCGAGCAGCGGCTCGGCCAGCAGCAGCACCGGGCGGCGCGCGGCGCGCAGGGCGCGATACCAGAAGTCGACCCCCTCGAAGCAGCGGGTGGTGGTGTCGTAGCGGATGCCGTCGAGGGCCTCGCGGCGGCACACCAGATTGCTGCCGATCACCCCCACTCCCTCGTCGGCCAGCGCGGCGATCGGATCGGGGACGCGGTAGAGGTTGGGGGCAAGCGGCTCGATCAGGCCGCCGAGCCGCCCCACCGTGGGGCGGGCGACACCGTCGCTGCTGCGGCGGAAGGTGAGGATGAGAAAGTCCGGGGCGTGAGTCTCCAGCACCTCGATCACCCGCGCCACCGCGTGGCGGTCGAGGGGGTCGTCGGCATCCAGCGGCATCACGTAGTCGCCGCTCGCCGCGTCGAGGCCGACGTTGCGGGCGTGGCCGGGGCCACCGTTGACCGGCAGGCGGATCAGGGTGAGGCGGCGGTCGTTCCAACGGTCGCGGATGCGCGCGACGCGCTCGGCGCCGTCGTCGCTGCCGGCGTCGTCCACCACGATGATCTCGTCGGGGACGCGCCGCTGGTCGAGCAGGCGGTCGAGGGTGCGCTCGATGTAGGGCCCCTTGTTGTGCAGGGGGATCACCACCGAGAGTTTCATCGCGGTTCGCCCCGGCGGTCGTCGATCGGGTTGAGCTTGCCGGTGCGGCGGTTGCGCGGCAGTTCGCCGGGGGCGAGCAGGCGCACCTCCAGCGGCGCGACGTAGCCGGCGTCGATCTCCCAGGCCAGGTCGCGCAGACCGCCCACCGCCGCCAGCAACCGCGCGGCGGTGGCGGCGTCCCGCCGGTTCGCCTCCACCTCGACGGTGAGCCGGTCGGGTCCCGTCGCCTGGTCGATCACCAGCCGGAAGAGCATCGACACCCCCTCCACCGTGCCGATCCGCTCGGCGAACTGGTCGGGATAGAAGAACGAGGTGCCGAGGCGCACCCGCGCGCCGTCGCGGCCGAGCAGGCGGAAGCGGCGGGCGGGGTCGCCGCAGGGGCAGGGCTCGTCGAGCCAACTGCCGATGTCGCCGATGACGTAGCGGATGATCGGCATCAGGGTGCGGTAGAGGTTGGTGACGCGGAAGCTGCCGGGCTCGCCGGGCGCCGCCGGGGTCCCCTCCTCGCCGAGAATCTCCAGGTGGAACAGCCCTTCGTGGAGGTGGAAGGTACCCTCCGGCGAGTGGGGACAGGGGTAGCCGATGACGCCGGTCTCGTTGGCGGCGTAGCCGGTGGACTGGAACGCCTCGACGCCGAGGGCGTCGGCGAGCCGCCGGCGGGCCGCCGGATAGAGCGGCTCGCCGCCGGTGATCAGCCGCGGCAGGCGCAGCTCGCGCCCCTCGCGGGCGGCCCACTCGGCCAGCGCCAGGGCCTGGCTGGGGACGCAGATCGCCGCATCCACCCGGAAGTCGTGCAGATAGCGGATCAGCAGCTCCGGCTCCACCGCCGAGCCGAGCGGCAGGATGGTGCTGCCGACATACTCCATCGCCTTGTCGAACACCCACATGCCGGCCCACAACTCGCCGGCGGCGAGCAGGTTGGCGACGACGTGGTCGGCACGCAGGCCGCCGAGGGCGAGCCCCTTGGCGAGCAGGCGGCAGTTGAGAGCGTTCTCGCGGTGGCTGCGGTAGACGTAGCGCGGCTGGTCGGTGGTGCCGCCGCTGGCGAAGCAGTAGCAGTGCGTGGGCGGGCGGGTGAGCAGGCCGTGGCCCGCCGGCGGGGCGTGCTCGCGGAAGGCGGTGCGGTCCAGTACCGGCAGTTCGATCAGCGCCTCCAGTGCCGGCAGCGGCCGGGCGGGAATCCGCTCGCGGTAGTAGGACGCGCGGCGGGCGTGGCGCAGCAGGGCGTTGAGCCGGCGCAGCAGGCGGGCGTCGCGCTCGGCGGCGGGGAGTGCCGCCACCTGCCCGGAGAAGGGGATCAACCAGGGCGCCGTGCTCATTCGCCGCGCACCAGCGGGACCACCGCCCCGCGACCGCCGTGGACGTGGATGATGGTGGCATCCGAGGCGCGCACGAAGCCGAGCCCGAAGGACTCCTCGTCGATCCCCGGCAGCATCCCCACCACGCGCATCGGCAGCTCCATCAACCCACCATCGACCAGGGTGGCGATCGGCAACTGCCGCTGCGGCAGCCGACGCTGGGCTGTGTAATCGGCCGCCAGCGTCTCCACCACCCGCAGCCACTCGGCGGGGTCGGCCTCGTCACCCAACAGCATGCCGATGCCGCGGCCGGAGCTATTACCCTTGAGCACCCAGCGTGCGGGCGCCTCGCGCAGGCTGGCGGCGATCGCCGGATCGTCGGCGGGGAAGGTGGGGATGACGTGGCGGGCGAGCAGCTCGCGGTCGGCCGGGTCGGCGTAGTCGGCCATCAGCGCCGGGTCGCCGAGCACCGCCAGCATCCGCTTATCGTGGGCGAGCAGCAGGGTGCGCGAGTCGTTGAAACGGTCGGCACAGCGGGTCAGCGCATCGAACAGCGCCGGCTCCATGGTCAGCAGTTCGTCGCGCTCCAGCTCCAACATGAATTGCCGCACCGGCGTCTCGCCGTCGTGGATCACCCCGTCGACCACGCATAGCGCCGAGGGCGGACGCACCCGGCAGGGGATGCCGCGCCGCTCCAGCTCGGGGAGCAGGAAGTGCATGTCCATGCCGTATTCGCGGTCGCGCAGCACCACCATTCGCTCGCCGCGACGGAAGCGGGCGGCGATCGCCGCCACCACGCCACCGGCGGGCGGCAGCGGCTCCACCGGCAGCCCCCCCTCCTTCAGATAGTCGAGGCGTGGCAGCGCGGCGTTGAGGTAATCGGTGAAGACGTAGCCGTTGACCGGGAAACGGGCGTTGATCTCGCACACCCGCCACTCGCCCCGCTCGTCGAGTAGCAGGTCGGGACGGAACGAGCCGATCCGGTAGGGCCGGTCGCCGACCAGCGCGCGCACCCGTCCGAGCAGCGCGAGGTGGGAGTCGGGCAGGCGAATCCGCGCCTGCAGCCGCGGGTCGTCCAGGTACCCCTCCACCACCCGCACCAGCGCGCGGTGGAGGGCGGTGCGCAGCTGCTGCAACCGCTCCGCCTCCTCCGCGCCGATGCGCAGCGGATAGGGGGAAAAACGGTTGCAGTACCAGGCGAAGGCGCCGGCCTCGCGGCCGATGGCGGCCTCCAGCTCGGCGAGATGACGGCCGAAGGCCGCCGCGTCCGCGGCGCGGACGGGCCAGGGAGCGACCATCGCGGGGGATCAGGCGGTAACGGCGGCGGCCGGGGCGCTCGCCAACGGCTGGAAGCGCATGCGACCGACCGGCGAGAAGTCGAGCTTCTCGATGAGCGAGGCCATCACCGCCGCCTTGCGCTGCAGGTAGTCGCGGAACACCCCTTCCATGTCGTAGTCGCTCATCTCCAGACCGTGGGCGCGCAGGTAGTGCAGGGTCGCCTGCTGGGCGTGGCCGAAGTGACGGGTCTCGGTTCCGTTGCAGTGGCAGGTGATCCACACCAGGGTGCGCTTGCGCTCGGTGGGTTCGAAATCCGAGGTGGTGGCCAGCCACTGCTGGAACATCGGCTCGACGAACTCCACCTCGCCGTGGGTATAGACCTCGTGGACGAGAGTGGAGAGCAGGCCCATCATCAGATCCTTGTCGCGCAGCGCGGCACGATCCTTCCAGCGCTTGAACGACTCCGCCTCGGGGGTGACGTAGCGGTGGGACTGCCAGTCGTCGCCCTCGCAGATGGTGGTTGCCATGCGGTAGTAGAGATCCCAGTGGAGGGTCGCGGAGCCGGCCCCCAGGTCCTCGTCGGAGATGCGGTGGAGACTCGCCACCGCCTCCAGCAGCGCCTCGCGGTCGGCCAGCTCGCTGCCGTCGCGCAGTTGCATGGTCATCCGGTTGCCGAGACCGGAGACGCACATCGCACTGTTGTTGGTCATGCTCCAGCTGCGGAAGAAGTACTTCAGCTTCTCGGCGCTCTGATAGTCGCCGGTGACCCGGGTGAACGCCGCCTCGATGGTGGCGAGCGCCTCGTCCTCGGCGCGGAAGGCGGCCTCCAGCGACTGGCGGATGCGCGCATCCTCCACCTCGGCAAGGGCGGGAAAGACGTAATCGGCGAGACGACGGGGGGTGGTATTCATATCCATCTTTGGTCCCTATGCTGTTGTTTTCGATCCTGGGGAGACAGGGCTGAACTTCCGAGTCTGAAACGATCCTGACCACCATCTTGTGACGGTCGCGAGCGCCGCAATATTCTACCCGTTCGCCGCCTCTTTTCTATATTTTCCGTGATATATTCCAGCGACCAATACAGGCGCCGATATTATATGTCAAACGATCGTTCATATTTTGTATCATCAACATGATGACCACTCCATTTTTATACAAATCTTTAATCATGAATTGACCTGCAGGACATGTGCATGGATGCGCTGAGCGGGCGGCGGGTCGCCGTCGTCACACCCACCCTGAAGCGCCAAGGGGGAACCGAGATCTATCTCGAACGGTTGTTGCGCACCCAGCGGCGGCTGGGGATCGAGACGCGGCTGTTCACCACCGATCCATCGCCCATCGACGGCGATGCCAGCGCACGCTCATCCGCGGACACCGAGCGGGACAATCCGCACATCCAGGTGTCGTTCGAGGTCCACCGCGGGAGGGACATCCGCCACCTCGCCGACGTCATTGCCGACGGTGCCCACTGGGCCGAATTCCATCATGCCGTCCCCGCCGAGCTGGTGCGCGCCGTCGCCGCCCGCGTGCCCACCCTGCTGTTTCTCCACACCACGCGCCTCACCTGCCCGGCCCTCACCCGTCATCTGCCGCGCAGCGGTCAGGTCTGCGAGCGGCCGCCTGGAGCAGGCTGTTGGACGACCCACCTGCGCGAAGGGTGCCTCACCGGCACCTCGCGACTCACCCCGCTCACCCAGCGCCGCGCGGCGCGCACGATCACCTCCGAGGTCGCCGCGGTGGTATTCAACAGCGAGGCGCTGCGACAGCTCTTCGAAACGCGGATCACCACCCTGGGACAACGGGCGCGGGTACTCCCACCCCCCCACCACTTTCCCCGCGTCGGCGCACGCCCCCGCGCCCCCCATCTGCTCTACGTCGGACGGCTGTTCCGCGAAAAGGGAGTGTTGGACGCGGTGGAGGCCACCGCCCGCCTGCCCGGCGTGCCGCTCCACCTCTACGGTGCCGGCCGTGGAGAACAGGAGGCGCGCGCGCTTGCCCGACGGCGCGGGGTGGACGCCCGCTTCCACGGTTTCCGCGACGACCAAGCCGTGGCCGATGCGCTCGCCTCCGCGGGCTGCCTGCTGCTGCCGAGCCGGCTGTTCGAGGCGTGGGGCATGGTCGGCCCCGAGGCGATCGCCCAGGGCTGTGCGGTGGCCGCCTACGACAGCGGCGGCATCGGCGAGTGGCTGCGCGAGCCGTTCGGCCGGCGGGTGGCGGTAGGGGACGTCGACGCCCTGGCCGCGGTGGCGGGCGAGTTGCTCGCCCGGAGCAGCACCAGCGACCAGACCACCACTTGGCGGAGCGAGGCGGAAGCGCGCTGGGGAATGGAGCGTTTCGCCGAACGCTACCGGGTACTGATCCGGGATTGCCTGGAGGGGACGGCATGAACGAGCTGGCAAGAGGCCTGCGCCACGGACGCCTGCTGGCGGTGGGGGCCCACCCGGACGACCTCGCCCTGGGCACCGCCGGCGCCCTGCTGCGTGCCGTCGCCGCGCACACGGTGGTGGTTACCGATGGCGCCCCGCGCCACGAGCCGAACTACCGCCTGCGCGCCGTCCGCCGCCGCCGGGAGGAACTCGCCGCCATGGAGCGGCTAGGCATCCCGGCCGCACGAATCACCTGGCTCGGTCACCCGGACCAACAGGTCCACCACCGATTGGAGAGACTGATCCGCCAACTGCGCCGACTGCTCCGCCGATTGCGCCCGACCGTGCTGCTGGTCCACGCCTTCGAGGGGGGCCACCCGGATCACGACGCCACCGCCTTCGCCCTCCATCGGGCGGCGCAGGCCGAGGGATTCGACGGCGCGCTCTACAGCTATCCCCTCTACCACCGCCAGCGGGGCGAGGTCGTGTTGAGCCGTTTCCGTACCCCAAGACACGAAGACCGGAGGCTGCGGCTGGGCTACCGCCAACGTCGACACAAGCGCCACGCCCTAAGCGCCTACCGCAGTCAACGCACCACCCTCGCCCCGTTCCCCCTCTCCCCGGAGACGTACCGGCGCGAGCACCCCGACGAGCAGGCGTGGCTCAACTCACAGGAGAGCGTCTACGGCCCGCTGCCGTCGATCGAGGTGAAGGAACAGGCGGTGACCAACGCCTTCCACCGCATCCTCCATGCCGCCACCACTACCGATAACGCACCCCATACCTGACCAGGACCCCCGCCCCATGCCCCGACCGCCCAAGACCCTGCTCACCACCACGCTGCGCGCCATCGACGAGGAGACCACCCGCGTGGTCGTCGAGACCCTGCGCGAGCACAGCGACCTGACCCTCGTCCACCCCGCCGGCTACGACTTCGCCAAGCGCACCGTGCAGGCGTGGCGTTACCACAAAGGGTACTGGCACGAGGTGGAGCGACAGGTCCCGCGCTGCGACCTGTGGGTGGTGTGGATCGACGGCTACGCCCTCGACCACCGCGCCCTCGGCTACCGCGACGAGATGGATTACCACGGGCAGATGAACGACTTCTTCGAGTCGCTGCTCGCCGACGGCCGAGTGGGCGCCATGCAAAACAGCCCGGCGGCCGAACGCAACACCCTCAAGGGGTTTCTCGCCGACCTCGACCCGGCGCATTTCGGCCACCTCCCCACCCACCGCTTCGACGGCTTCGACGAACTGGCCGACCTCTTCCGCACCCACGGCCCGCTGGTGGTCAAGCCGCAGTGGGGCGGTCTGCGCAAGGGGGTGGCAAAGATCGAGAGCGAAGAGGAGCTGCTGGCGCTGCGGGAGACGGATCTGACCCACCGCGTCGCCCAGGCGTGGGGCGAGGGGGCGGAGAAGCGGCTATGGATCGCCGACGGCCGGGTGGTCGCGGGCGGCGCCCAATACGGCAAGCGCACCCCCTGGTCCGACTACACCCGCGACTTCCGGGTGGAGCGCTGGGACGACCCGGGCGACCCGCGGGTCGCCGCCGACATCGAACGGGCCAACCGCATGGCGGCGGAGGTGGGCCTCACCTTCGGCTCGGTGGACTTCATCGGCGAACGGATCAACGAGATCAACGGCGGCGGCACCGGGCATGTCATGTGGAACCTCGCCGGCGAGGAGGTGGTGGACGCCCGCGGACAGCTGCGCGAGCAGTTGCTGGCACTGGTCGCCGCGGCCGGAGAAAACAGCGGGTGAGGCGAGGACCGGCCGGCGCATCCTCCTGGTCGCCGTTTCGCCGGCATCGAGACGCTACGAAGCAGGTGATACGGGTAACCCCCGTCACGGGAAAAATGGGGGTATTGTAGAATCCCGAAGAGAACGGCAAACCGCCGCATCATCCGCAACACCCGCCGCCCCCCGGACCCGATGACGACCAGCGAACAGGCCAAGGAAAGACCACGGGTATTCATCAGCTACGCCCAATTCGCCGAGGGCCACTCGGCACGGGTGCTCGCGTTGGCCCAAGCCCTGCGCGGACACGGCATCGACGTCGAGCTGGACCAGTTCCACCGCAACGAACTCCTCGATTGGCCGCGCTGGTGCCGGGAACAGATGGCTCCGGATCGCGCCGATTGGGTGCTCATGGTGTGTACCGCCAGCTATCGGGAGCGCCTGGAAGGTCGTGTCGACCCGCAAACCGGCAGAGGGGTGTTCTGGGAAGGCGCACTGATCGACGACGAGCTCTACGATGCCAAAGGCAACCGCCGCTTCGTCCCGATCCTGCTCGACGACGAGCCGGAGGGATCGATCCCCGGCATCGTGCGCGGGTGGAGCTTTTTCCGGGTACGGGGGCTGGACCCTGGCGACCCGGGGTACGAGGCGCTCTACCGGCTGTTGACGGGTCAACCCGCCATCGCCAAGGCACCCCTCGGCCCGCCCGTCGCCCTGCGCCCCGGAGGCCCCGCGGGAGAACGCGGCCACGCCAACGAGGCGCCCCCCCTCCCGGCGCGGGAAGCGGAGCTCGATTACCTCGCCCGCCTCCTGGGGGAGATCGAGCGCAAGGCCCGCCTCTACGCCCCGTTGCGCGGTATCGCCGAGATCAGGCCCAACCCGGCGACCGATCCCCTGCTCGCCCCCTGGGCGGACGACGAGGACCTCGCCCTGCTGCTCCATCGGCCCCGAGCGCGGCGAACCTCGCCGGAGGGGCCACCGAAGGAGTACGAGGAGATCCTGGAGGCCTTCGACGAGGTCAAACAGGCCGCCCTCCTCGGCGCGCCGGGGGCGGGCAAGAGCACCACCCTGCGCAAGCTGGCGGCCGAACTGGCGCAGCGTGCCGTGGAGTGCGCGTCGGCACCGCTGCCGATCCTGGTGAGCCTCGGCGAGTGGCGCGGTGACGAGGGGTTGGCGGCGTTTCTCGCCGGCCGGCTGCGGGAGCTGGGCGGGGCGCTCCAGACCTTGAGCGAAGCGGGCCGGCTAATCGTGCTGCTCGACGGCCTCAACGAGGTCCCCACCGCCAGACGCCACGCCAAGGCCGGCGAGGTGCAGGCCCTCCGAAGCGCGCTGGCCGCCGACACCCCCTTCATCGTCTCCTGCCGGCGGGACGACTATGTGGGCGAGCTGGACCTCGGCCTCGACACCCTGAGCCTGGAGCCCCTCTCTCCCCCGCGCATCCGCGCGGTGCTCAAGCTCTGGCTGGAGGGCGCCGAGGGCGCCGAGGGGGTCGCGCCCGGCAGCGCGGAGCGGCTGTTCTGGCAGCTCGCCGGGGACCCGCAACTGGCCGGTGTGATGGAGACCTGGCTGGCCGCCGGCGCCACCGAAGAGGCCTTCTGGTCCGTATCCACCCCTCAGGTCGGTTGGGAAATTGCCAACGAGATCGGCTGGGCAAACCACCGACTTCGGCTCCGGCACATCCCGAACCCGCGCAGTCTCCTGCGCTTGGCGGCCAACCCCTTCATGCTGACCATGCTCTATCAGGTCTGGGCCTTCGAGGGCGAGCTGCCGCGCAACCGGGGCGAGCTGTTCGCCCACTTCGTGGACCGCCTGCTGATCCGCGAGTGACTGCTGGTCAAGGAGCGAGACACCGGGCGCTGGCAACGTCTTCCCGACGGCGACCGCCTGCTCTCCGGCCTCACCGCGATCGCCTGGACCCTGCAGGGCGAGCGGCTGAACCCGGATGCCGGGGAAGAGGACGATTTCGGCGTGCTGACCGTGGTCCCGCGCCGGGTCGCCTTGGATGCGCTGGGGAGCGAGACCCTGCTGAAGCGGACCGAGGATGCCACCCTGCTCGAGGGGGACGGGGCGATCCGCTTTCGCCACCAACTGCTGCAGGAGTATTTCACCGCCGCGGCCATGCGGGCGCGTATCGAGGCAAGCCCCCCGCTCTCCGCCGCCGAGCTCTGGCCCACGGAACGCTGGTGGGCGCGCAGCGGCTGGGAGGAGGCCGCCGTGCTGCTGGCGGGGTTTCACTCCGACGACTGTACCCGGGTGATTCGCTGGCTCCGGGACGCCCAGCCCGAGGTCGCCGTCCAGTGCCTCCTGGAGAGCGGCGCCGCGATCCGTGACCGCGACGCCCTGTTGGCGGAGCTGCACGCCGCCTGGCGGCCGCGCCTGACCGACCCGACGCGGGATCCCGAGCCCGAGGGCCGCGCCGCCGTCGGCCGCGCCCTGGGCCGGCTGGGCCTCGATGACCGCAAGGGGGTGGGACTCGATGCCGACGGGCTGCCGGGGATCGACTGGGTGTCGATACCCGGCGGCGAATTCGTCTACCAGGAGGGCGAGCGGCGCTCCCTGGAACCCTTCCAAATCGCCCGCTACCCGGTCACCCACGCCCAGTTCCAGGCCTTCCTGGACGCCGAGGACGGCTACGGAGACGACCGCTGGTGGACGGGACTGGAGAGTCCTGACCGCAACCCGGAACGGGCAAGTTGGGAGATCGCGAACCACCCCCGGGAAAGGGTGAGCTGGTTCGAGGCCATGGCCTTCTGCGGCTGGCTCGGCCATCGGCTCGGGGTCGAACTCCGCCTGCCCACCGAATGGGAGTGGGAGCGAACCGCAAGGGGCACCGACGGCCGTGCGTATCCGTGGGGCAACGACTACCAGGCGGGCCGCGCCAACATCGATGAGACTTGGGATGAGGCGGGACCGCACAATTTGGCCCGGACCAGCGCCGTCGGGATCTATCCCGGCGGGGCGTCACCCGAGGGCGTGCTCGACCTGGCCGGCAACGTCTGGGAGTGGTGCCTCAACGAGTACGCCGACCCCGAGCGGGTGGGACGCGGCGGGTCCGAGTCTCGCGTGTTGCGCGGCGGCTCCTGGTTCGACTATCGGGACGACGCGCGCGCGGGCTACCGCTACGACCTTCCGTTCGACCGTAGCTACTTTGTCGGGTTTCGTGTGGTGTGTGCGTCCCCCATCCGCTGAGCGCCGGTCCGCTGTCCACTGGTCTTCTGTTCACTGGGCCACGTACAGCGCGGTCGCCCACGACATTTATCCTCCGCTTCGGTCGCCTTAGGCCTCCGGTCCCCGGGCGAAACGGCCCAGCACCCGGTCGCGAAGAGCCCGGTAGTCGGCATAGCGCACATGGTTGATCCAGCCCTGCACGCTGGCGTCGAAATCGGCGAAGCGGATCCGCCCCGCCGGCCAATCCTCGAACCGATCGCCGAGACGACGGGTGCCCTCTACCCCGCCTTCCGCGCCTTCACCCGCCGGTGGGTGGGGTGGCTTGGGAAACCCTTATCTGAAATCGATGGCCGGCGCCTCGGCTTTCGGTAGGAGCGGCCCCCAGGCCGCGATAGCGCGGAGTGACGCGGGGAGAAACGCCTCGGGCGGTTGGCGGCCCCCTGCCCTCCCCCACTTCGACTCTCGCTCGCGGGAGTA
>NZ_BAAHXB010000093.1:0-21988 GCF_054657215.1 Endothiovibrio diazotrophicus | reverse complement strand
GGGAGGCTGTCGGGCTGGATTTCGCTGCGCTCTCCCACCCTACACCATGTGTCGCCTCGCAATCCGTCAATACTCCTCGTCCTCTCCCTGGTAGCGGATCCCGGTTACGTAGTAGCGGGTGCTCCGCTTCGGTAGCAGCACCTCGATCTCGTCGTCCACCTGCTTCTTCATCAATGCCCGGGCGAGTGGCGCATCGATGCTGATGTAGTCGGGGTGGCGGTCGAACTCGTCGGGACCGACGATGCGGTAGTGGCACGAGTTGCCTTCTTCGTCTTCCAGCGCCACCCAGGCGCCGAAATAGATGCGGCTGGGGTCGCTCGGCGGGTCGCTCACCACGACCATCCCCTCCAGCCGTTTGCGCAAGAATCGGACGCGGCTGTCGATCTCGCGCAACTGCTTTTTTCCGTAAATGTACTCCGCGTTCTCGGAACGGTCCCCTTGGGCCGCCGCTTCGGCGACCGCTTGGGTGACACGGGGGCGAACCTCCCGCCACAGATGGTCGAGCTCTTCGGCAAGCCTGCGGTACCCGACGGGAGTGATGTACTTGGATGCCGGTTCGCGCGGTGGTCGGTAACGGCTCATGACGTTGGTGGAGTCGGGATGGTCGGCGAATCATACGTCACGGGCGGCCGGCGTGGTAACCTCCGATTTCCATCTCAACGGATGCCCGTAACAAGGCGTAGTTATCGTGATTCCCGGCAATCCCCGCTCCTCGCATCGTCTGCACCTTTCGTTGCTGATGGTCGCGTTGATCGGCGTCGCGCTGGCGACCGCAGTGCTCAACCTGTTGCAGGGGATGGAGCGGCGCCAAGTGGAGTTGGCATTCACCCGCGACGCGGATGATCTCATCGAGGGAATCAAGAACGGGTTGACCCGGGCGGTCTCGCTGGTCGAGGACGCGGCGGGACTGGTCGTCAATGGGCGGTGTGACGACGGCGCCGCCTTCACCCGTCGGCTGGCGCAGGAGGCGTCCCGGTCGGTCGGGGTCGTGGCGGTGGTGTGGGCGGAGAACGCGGGGGGAGGAGGGGAGCGGGATCTGAGACTGCCGATCGCCTGCCGCTTCGCGCCGGCCAGTTCGGCCTTCCCTGACGGTGCCGATTTGGCGGCGGAGCCACTGTTGGCGGGGTTGCTGGCGTTGTCGATCCGTCAGCGCTCGGAAGTGGTGTTGCCAACGGGGGCCGATCGCCTCAAGAGCGTCGGCGGCGAGGGCGGTTCGATCCTGCTCAAGCCGCTGTTTGCGGAAGAACAGGGGGAATTGACGGGATTTGTTGCCGGGCTGTTTCGACCGAAAACGGTCGTCGAGACAGTGCTTGCCGGCTTCACCAACGCCGATTTTCACGTTGGGGTCAGCGGCGAAGGGGGGGAAACGATCGTTTCGTACGGGGGGGCCCGCAGGGCGGATCGCTCGGAGGAGATGCCTGACCGCCTCGGTGCGGAGGCCCGCATCGACATCGCAGGCTACCCGTTGACCATTCGGGTGGAGGCCCCCCCGGACTATCGGGTTCCCGGCAGCCACGGCCGAACCCTCGCTTGGTGGGCGTTCGTCATCATCCTGCTGCTCACCGGGTTGCTGGTCGGCTATCTGCGGGCGCTGCACATGCGTGCCGATGCCCTGCAGCGGCTGGCCGACAATCGCCAGCGCTCGGAGAAGATGGCGCGGGAGCGGGAGCAGATCCTGCAGTCCCTTGGTGAGGGGGTCTATGGGATTGACCGCGAGGGGCGAACCACCTTCTTCAACCGGGCTGCGGAGAGGATTCTCGGCTGGGGAGAGGGGGAGTTGCTCGGTATGGCGCAACATGAGCTTTTTCACCACACCCGCGCCGATGGTTCTCCCTATCCGGTGGAGGAGTGTCCGATCCACCGTTCGGCGCGAGAGGGCGAGCGCTGTCATGTGGAGGAGGATCGGTTCTGGCACCGTGACGGCTATGCGATCCCCGTGGAGTACACCAGCGCGCCGCTGTTCGACGACAAGGGAACTCCGCACGGGGCGGTGGTGGTGTTTTCCGACATCACCCAACGCCTGGTGGCGGAGGCGCGGCTTCAGCGGGAGCACGAGCTGCTGGCGCGGATCATGGATACCAGTCCGTCGGGGGTTCTGGTCGCCAACCATCGTGGCCGTTTCGTCTTCTCCAACCGGCGGGCGCTGGAGATCTTCCAGTGCTCGAGGGAGGAGATCATCGATCGGGACTTCTCCTCCCCGGAGCTGCATGCGAAGACGGCCGATGGCGGCGATATCCTGATGGAGCAGCTTCCGTTCCGCCGCATCGTCTCCGCCCACCGGCACATTTTCGACATGCAGTTCACAATCCTGCGCCGGGACGGGAAGCGGCGTCTCCTCTCGGTCAATGGCGCACCGGTGTTCGACAGTGTCGGGCGGCTCGAGCGGGTGGTCTTTACGCTGGGGGATATCACCGCCCGTCAGGCCGAGGAGCAGGAGCGGATCCGCATCCTCGAAGAGAACCGCCGGCTGACTCGCCAGCTGTTCAAGATCCAAGAGGAGGAGCGGCGGGCGATCGCCCGCGATCTCCACGACGAACTGGGACAGTATCTGGTCGCCATGCGTACCGAGCTGAAATTGATCGGTCGAATGGTGGGTGAGGAAGCAAAGGAGCGGTTGATGCCCCTCGACGAGTTGCTGGATCAGACCCATGGGGTGGTTCGCGGCATCATCCATCGACTGCGCCCGGTGTTGCTGGAGAAGCTGGGGTTGCGAGGAGCGGTCGAGGAGTTGGTCGGCCGATGGGAGGAGCGTCACCCGGAGGTGGAGGTGGAGTTGGAGTTCGACGGCCAGTTCGCGGGGATCGAGAATGATGTCGCCCACACCGTCTATCGCTTGGTGCAGGAGGGGCTGACCAACATCGACAAGTATGCTGATGCCGGGCGGGTGGAGATCCAGATCGCCACCCGGGATGAATCCCCCGATGACGAGGCGCTGACGGTGACCGTGCGTGACAATGGGCGCGGATACAGCGAAGTGCGAAGTGGTGGTATGGGGCAGTTGGGGATGCGCGAGCGGGTCGCCTCGCTCAACGGGCGCTTCTCCGTCATCAGCGAACTCGGCAAGGGCGTGGTCCTGCACGCGGAGATCCCGCTGAACGGGAATCCGTTCGAGTGAGCGACGCTCCCTGCAGGGCCGGGGGGAAGGGAGGTGAAATTCGTTACAAAAAGCGTTGTAATGATGACAAAACGAGCGCTTTTCCGGCTTGCCAGGTTGGCGAACGGTCGTCAAACTAAGGAGAGTATGTTGGAAACCGTCAGATATGTCCGATAGCAAGATTTCCGTGATTCTCGCCGACGACCATGCAGTGGTTCGGGCCGGATTTCGCAGGCTCCTGGAGGAGGAGGGCGATATTGAGGTGGTCGCCGAGGCGGATAGTGGCGCCGAGTGCCTGGACGAATATGAGCGCTGCCATCCGGATGTGGTGGTCATGGACATCGCCATGCCGGAGATGGATGGCTTGCAGGCGTTGCACCGTTTCCACAACCGATTCGAAGATCCCAAGGTACTGATCCTGAGTTATCACGAAGAGGCGGTGTTCGCCGAGCGCGCGTTGGCGGAGGGGGCGGCGGGCTACTTGAGTAAGAGTGCCGCGCCGGAACTGCTGCCGAAGGCGATCCGCCAGATCGCGGAAGGTGGCCGTTTCCTCGATCCCGATATCGCCCAAGAGATGGCGTTGCGCGGCAGCCGCGGCGGGGACAACCCGCTGGAGGGGCTGTCGGAACGGGAGTTCGCGGTGTTCCTTCAGTTGGCCGAGGGGTTGAGCGCCAACGAGATCGCCGTGCGGCTGCATATCAGCCCCAACACGGTCAATACGCACCTCTATCGAATCAAGCGCAAACTCGGGGTCACCAGCCGTACCGAGTTGACCCGTCTGGCGATTCGCCACAATCTGATCGAAGCCTAGCGTGTAACGAAAAAGACGGCTCTTCTTTCAGCTGATTTGCGACACGACGAGACGCGGTTCCTTGCTGTTATTCACCGGGCCCAGCGCCTATCATCTTCGTCAACGAATGATCGGGTTTTCCCGCGCTGTCGGGGCCCGGTTCGATTCGGTGAGTTGACTTTGTATTGGCCACGGTGCGACGGTAGGCGGAGGCGATTTTCCGGGTAGTCTCCGTACAAAGCCTCCGGCGTATGCGTGGCACTCTTTTTTCCCTTCCCTTCCCTTCCCTGTCTTTTCGTGGTCGGTTTGCTTTCACCACGAAGATCTCCTATCCATTCAGTTTCTCGTCCGCCATCTCGGTGGTGGTTTCTTGCTGCCGCATTTCTCACCAATCTCGCCCACGGTGATTCGAACCTGGGCGTCCAGCGAACCACCCGCCTTCACCGACGAGCCTTCAAATTCGTTCAGTAGGAAAGGGCTCCGCGAAACTCCTGATAGGGGCCGGTGGCGCAATCCCATGTCTATAGGCGTTTTTCCCAATTCACTGTCAGAATTTTCCGGGTCATTCTGATACTATCCGTGACGGTGGGTGGTGGGCGGCCCCCGTTTTTCCGAAGCGTTCAACGACGCTGTAAAGGGGGCGCGACGACGGCTTTCCCGCCCATGTTCCGCTCTTCCGTCGCCCTTGCTTGCGGAGAGGCCGGACACCTGGAAACGGCCGCTCGGGCCCCACCCCGCACGGCGACAACAACAAGGACAACAACAAGGAGGAAGACCGATGTTGAGCGATGCGACGAATTTGGATGGTGTGACCGCGTCGAGCGATTTGCGGAAGCCCACCGTCGCGCAGACGCCGGATACCCGGGAGATGCTGAGAGTCCTCTCCATGGATGGCGGCGGCGTCTACGGGATGTTCACCGACCTGATGCTCAAGCAATTGGTGGCGAACACCGACGGCTTCCTCGACGAAAACAACGTGCAACTCTTCGCGGGCACCTCGGCCGGCTCCATCAACGCCTGCATCCTCGCGATGCACGAGCGTCCCGCCGATGGCATCGAACAGGCGGCGCGTTTCTGGGCCGAACCGGGGGTCTACGCCAACAGCAATCCGGTGAACCTCTGGCTCACCAGCCTGATGGGCATCACCCCCTTCTTCGGTACCGAGGATTACCGCGCGGTACTGGTCAAGTACTTCGGTGACCGCACCCTCGGCGACCTGCGCCACCCGGTGCTGGTGGTCACCTGGGACTGGGCCGGCGAAAACGTCGGCCCCGGGGGCGAGCGGCAGTGGGCGCCGCGGGTCTACTGCAACTTCCCCGACGACAACCCCGACCGCAACTGCAAGCTGGCCGACGTCGGCTTCAAGGCCGGCGCGCCTTCGTGGTTCCGCTGCATCTACGAGGGGGGGCAGGACGGTGGCCTGATCGCGCCCAACCCCGCCCTCTACGCCATCACCCGCGTGGTCGAGGCGGTCTCCCGCGCCCGCGCCTCGGAAGATGCAGCCAAGCGGCTGCCGCCGGGATTCCAGCGTATCGTCGCGCCGGGCTGCGAGCATGAGAACAAGCACTACGGGGTGCTCAAGCACGTCTCGGTGCTGTCGCTCGGGGTCGGTGCCCGCCAGCCCTTCCTACCGGTCAGCTACGCCAACTGGGGCGCCCAGCAGTGGATGAGCGGGGCGTGGAATCCCTACACCCACCACTGGGTCTCGCCGATGACCTCCATCGGCCTCGACGGCCCCACCGATGCGGTGAACAAGCAGTGCGACGCGCTGCTCAACGTCTACGGCCGCGAGCCGGGGTTTTTCCGCCTCAACCCCCGCGTGCTGGAGACGCCGGTGATGGACGCGCTGCTCCGCCTGCGCGCCAACCCGTGGTATCTGCAGTACATCGAGCGGGAGATCCGCGATGGGGTCGGCAAGCCGGCGGCGCAGACCGCCATCGCCGAGGCGGAACGCTGGCTGATCCAGACCGGTTGGGCGCAGGCGAACGCAGGGAGGAGCGCGGCATGAGCATCGACACTTCGGGGGGCGCCCGGCGGTCGGCGATGGAGAAACGGTTCCGCATCCTGGCCATGGACAGCGGCGGGATCTACGGCCTGTTCACCATGATGATGCTGCGCGAACTGTGCAACCGCGGGACGGAGACCCGGCTGCTGCTGGAGCGGGGCTGCGTCGATCTCTTCGCCGGCACCGGCGCGGGGGCGATCAACGCGCTGTTCCTGGCCAAACACGAGGACCCGCGCGACGGCATCGACGAGGCGATCGGCTTCTGGACCAATCCGCGGCTGTTCCGCAACAGCCCGTTCCTCAACGTGGTGGAGAACTTCCAGGGGTGGGTGAGCATCCTCGCCGGGGCCGCCTCGCCGCAGGAGAAGTATGACCAGACGCTCAACTACTGGAACGCCAAGCGCGCCCTGGCCGATCCCATGAGCAGCTGGAACGAGATGATGGGGATGGGCAGCTGGTTCAGCGAGCCGGACGTGATGACGGTGCTGCAGAGCCACTTCGGCGCGCTGCGCCTGCGCGATCTGAAGCAGAACGTGCTGATCCCCACCTTCAACTGGAGCGGCGATCCGAACCTGCCGGCCATCGAGCGCCACTGGAAGCCGAAGATCTACTGCAACTTCCCCGAGACCGATCCGGACGGCCTGATGCTGGCGGTCGACGTCGCCTTCACCTCGCTCGCCTGGATGTACACCCTGCCGATCTACAACGGCCAGCAGGGCGGCGGCTGGTTCGCCCCCGATCCGACCCTGTGCGCGGTGGCCAAGGTGGTCAACTTCGTCTCCGAGAAGCTGCGCCCCAACGACCTCGACCGGCGCTGGGAGGCATGCACCGCCGCCCACGTGGGGCAGGTCGACACCAGCGATCCGGCGGCGGTCAAGCAGGCGGCGAAGGCGCTGCGCGACCGGATCGACACCTTTTTCGCCGACTCCACCGGGCAGATGGAGGACATCGTCTACCGCTATCTGCTGCGCACCATGGCCGACACCGAGAACGCGCCGCAGCACGAGGTGCTCGCCGCGGCGTTCCCCTACTACGAGTTCCTGGAACAGGTGGCGAAGCTCGAGGGCGACGTCGACACCGAGGTGCTGCGCCACCTCTCGATCCTCTCCCTGGGCACCGGCGAGCGGGTCCCCTACCTGCCGGTGGAGACCGCCGAGTGGGGCATCGTGCAGTGGACCGCGGGGATGTACAACCCGGCGCTCAAGCAGTGGATCCGCCCGGATCAGTACACCTCCTTCCAGGCCCCGGTGCAGATGGCGCGCGAGCAGTGCAACTGGCTGCTCAACGACCCCGACGTGTCCGCCGATCAGGCGCCGGCGGAGCACCGCTACTACCGGCTCGACCCGTCGCTGTTCGAGACCCCGGTGCTCACCACCAACCTCTTCCTGCGCAACAACCCCGCCTATCTCAGCGCGCTGGCGCGGCAGATGGAACAGGGCAGCGTCTCCGAGGCGGCCCGCACCGGATACGACGGGACGGTCGGGTGGATGAAGGCCCAGGGCTGGTTCGACAGGAACAGCTGGATCATCCGTCCGGGGGTGTAGGCCGGGAGGGCGGCGGCCGTCGGCCGCCGCCGGGTTGGGAAGAACAATGAATGAATTCGTCGATCGCCTGGGCGATCTTTCCGAGCAGAAACAGCGGCTCCTCAAACAGTTGATGGCGGCGAAGGCCAAGGGCGCCGACGCCGCGCGCCTCACGCCGCGTCCCGCCGATGCCGGTCCGCTGCCGCTCTCCCACGCCCAGCGGGGGCTGTGGTTCCTCTCCCGGCTCGCCCCCGAGAGCTCCTTCTACCACATGCCCTATGGGGTGCATCTCAGCGGTGCCCTCGACGTGGCCGCCCTGGAGCGCGCCTTCAACCGCATCGTCGAGCGCCACGAGGCGCTGCGTACCGGCTTCCCCGACCGCGGTGGCAAGCCGGTGCAGCGGGTCATCCCGGCGCTCACCCTGCCGCTGCCGGTGATCGACCTGGCGCGCACCCCGCCCTCGGAGCGCGAGGCGGCCGCCCTGCGCATGGCCAGCGAGGAGAGCCTGCGCCCGTTCGATCTGGCCGCCGGTCCGCTGTTCCGGGTCGCCCTCTACCGGCTCGGCACCGACGAACACCTGCTGATGTTCAGCATGCACCACATCATCAGCGACGGCTGGTCGATCGGCCTGATGATGCAGGAGCTGGGGCTGCTCTACGAGGCGTTCCGCCACGGCCTCCCCGATCCGTTGGGCACGCCGCCGGTGCAGTACGCCGACTACGCCCTGTGGCAGCAGCGGCGCATCGACAGCGGCGCCCTGGAGCCGCAGCTCGCCTACTGGCGCGAGCGGCTGACGGGGGTGACGCCGTTGGAGCTCACCACCGACCGGCCGCGCCCGCCGGTGCAGGGCTACCGCGGGGCGAGCGAGACGGTGGCGATCCCCGAGGCGGTGACCGCCGCCCTGGAGGCGCTCGCCGCCCGTCGCGATACCACGCTCTTCACCACCCTGCTGGCCGCCTTCAAGGCGCTGCTGTTCCTGCACAGCGGCACCCGCCGGGTGGTGGTCGGCACCCCGGTGGCCAACCGGCCGCCGGAGACCGCCTCGCTGATCGGCTTCTTCGCCAACACCCTGGCGCTGGTCACCGACTGCGGCGACGACCCCACCTTCGCCACCCTGATGGCGCGGGTGCGCGAGACCACCCTGGGGGCCTTCGCCCACCAGGAGGTGCCCTTCGAGATGGTGGTGGAGGCCCTCGGGGTGGAGCGCGATCCGTCGCGCAACCCGCTGTTCCAGGTGATGTTCGGCCTGCAGAGCGTGGCCATGCGCGAGTTCGGCCTGCCGGGGCTCACCGCCTCCTCGCGCACCCTCGACAACGACACCACCCACTTCGACATGGAGCTTCACCTGTGGCACCGCGAGCGCCACCTGGGGGGGTACCTCTCCTACAACGTCGAGCTGTTCCGCCGCGACACCGTCCTCGAACTGCTCGAGCGCTTCCAGGCGCTACTGGTAGCCGTGGTCGGCGATCCGGAATGTTCCCTCGGCGAACTCGCCGCGGCGGCCGGCATCGACCCGCAGGCGCTCTCGCCGGCGGCGCGGACCGAGGCGACGCTGCTCGCCCATCCGTCGCTGGAGGATTGCGTGGTGGTCGAACGCCCGTGCGAGGGGCGCACGGAGCGGGTCGCCTACGTGGTGCCCTCGCGCCCGCTCGACCTGGAGGCGCTGCGCCGCTCGCTGCCGCTGCCGCCGGTGGCGCTGGTGCCGCTCTCCGCGATTCCCCGCGACGATGCCGGGCGGGTCGACCGCGAGGCGCTGGCCGCCCTGCCGGTGATCGACGACGGGCTGATCCAACGCTGGCAGCAGGCGCTGGCGGAGACGGAAGGGGTCACCCAGGTGCGGGTCTCCGTGGAGGAGATCTCCAGCCCGAGACCGTGGCTACACCTCTCCGAACTCTATTCGGAGGCTCCTGTCATGCCGCCGCCGGCGCCATCCGCGGTCGCCGAGCCTTCCGTCATATCCGCGCCGGCGGCGGTGGCCGACGGCGGTCCCTTGGAGCTTCCCGCCGATGCCCCGCGGACCCTCACCGCGGCGCTCCTGCGCAGCGCCGAACGCTATCCGGAGCGGGGCCTCACCCTGGTCCAGGACGGCGGCGAGGGGACCCTGCTGAGCTACCCGGAGCTGGTGCGCAACGCCCGCGCGCTGCTCGCCGGCCTGCAAGCGCAGGGCCTCCAAGCGGGCGACCGGGTGATCCTCCAGTTCAGCGATCTGGCCGACCACTTCACCGCCTTCTGGGCCTGTGCGCTGGGCGGCATCGTGCCGGTAACGGTGGCGCTCGCCCCCTCCTATCGCGAGCGCTGCGGAGTGGTCAACAAGCTGTGGAACGTCTGGCAACTGCTGCATCGGCCGCCGCTGCTCACCGACGACACCCTGGCGCCGCAACTGGCCGGCCTGCCGGCGCTGTTCGGCGAGGTGGAGGACGAGTTCCGGGTCCTGCCGGTGGCCGGCCTGCGCGGCGACCCGCAGGCGGCGCACCTGCATCAGGCCGACCCGGAGGAGGTGCTGTTCCTCCAGCTCACCTCCGGCAGCACCGGCGTGCCCAAGTGCGTGCAGGAGACCCACCGGGCGATCGTCCACCACATCCACGGCTCGCAACGCTTCAACGGCTACACGGAGGAGGACGTCACCCTCAACTGGCTGCCGTTGGATCATGTGGTGCCGATCCTTACCTGCCACCTCAAGGACACCTATCTCGGATTGCGCCAGGTGCAGGTGGCGACCCGCGAGGTGCTGGCCGAGCCGCTGCGCTGGCTCGATCTGATCGAGGCCCACCGGGTGACCCACAGCTGGGCCCCCAACTTCGGTTTCAAGCTGGTGGTCGACGGGCTAACCCGCGCCGCCGGAAGGCGTTGGGACCTCTCTTCGATGCGCTACTTCATGAACGCCGGCGAGCAGGTGACCCGGGCGGTGGTGGAGGCGTTCCTGCGCCGCCTCGCCCCCTTCGGCGTCGGCGCGCAGGTGATGCAGCCGGCCTTCGGCATGGCCGAGGTCGCCACCTGCATGACCTACCGCAACGGCTTCTCCGCGGCGGAGGGCGTCCACCGGGTGCGCAAGTCGTCGCTCCTCGGTTCGCTGCAAGAGGCGGGCGAGGGGGAGGGGGCGTGCGTCGCCTTCGTCGACCTGGGACCGCCGATGCCCGGCGTGCAGATCCGCATCGCCGACCAGCACAACGAGACGCTGCCCGAGCGGGTGATCGGCCGCCTGCAGATCCGCGGGCCGGTGGTGATGCCGGGCTACCTGGACAACCCCGAGGCCAACGCCGAGGCCTTCGTCGGCGATGGTTGGTTCGACTCCGGCGATCTCGGCTTCCTCCACCACGGCAGCCTCGCGCTCACTGGGCGGGTCAAGGAGACGATCATCATCCGCGGCGCCAACTTCTACTGCTACGAGGTGGAGGAGGTGGTCAACGGCGTCGACGGGGTGGAGCCCACCTTCAGCGCCGCCTGCGCGGTGGAGGTGGCGGGGCGCGGCGGCGAGGGGTTGGCGCTCTTCTTCGTGCCGCGGGGCGGCGGCGACGGCGTCGACCCGCAACTGGTGCGGCGCATCCGCGGCGAGGTCTCCCGCCAGTTGGGGGTGGCCGCCGACTTCATCGTGCCGCTGGCGCGGGCGGAGTTCCCCAAGACCACCAGCGGCAAGATCCAGCGCACCCGGTTGAAGCAGGGCCTGGAGGGGGGCGAGTTCGCCGACCGGCTGAAGGCGGTGGATCTGGCCGAGCGCAATGCCAACGGGGTGCCCGACTGGTTCTTCCGGCGCGGCTGGCGGCGTCAGCCGCTGCGCGCCGGAAGGACCGCCCCGGCGACCGGCTCCACCCTGATCTTCGCCGACGAGCGAGGCTTGGCGGAACGGCTCGCCGCGACCCTCGGCGAGGTGGTTCGGGTGGAAGCGGGGGAGCGGTTCGAGTGCCTCGGGCCGCGCCGCTACCGTATCGATCCGCGCCGCGCCGAGGACTATACGGCGCTGCTCGCCGCCGTCGCGGCGGACGGGCGGAAGCCCGGTCGCATCCTCCATCTGTGGAGCTACGGCGCCCCGCTCGGCGACCAGGTGGAGGATCTCGACGGGCTTCAGCGCCGTGGAGTCTACAGCGTGCTGTTCCTGGTCCAGGCGCTGGCGGGAATGGACCGGCCCGAGGGGGGCGTGGCGCTGAGCGTGGTCTCCAACCGCCTCCAGCCGGTGGCCGAAGGGGAGCCGGTCGCCTGGGGCCACGGCGCGCTGCCGGGCCTGCTCCGCTCGGTCGGCCGCGAGCTGCCGTGGATCGTCTGCCGCCACCTCGACCTGACGGCGGAGGCGATCGCTGCCGACGCTGATTGCGTGGCCCGTGAGCTGGTCTCCGTGGAGAGGGAGCCGGAGGTGGCCTACCGGGACGACGAACGCTGGCTCCCCCACCTGGAGCGGGCCCCCCTCGGCGGCGGTGAGCTGCCGTTGCGGCGCGGCGGGATCTATCTGCTCAGCGGCGGTCTCGGCGGCATCGGCCAGACGCTGGCCCGCTATCTGGCGGAGCGCTGGCAGGCACGGCTGGTGCTGGTCGGCCGGCGGCCGTTGGCCTCTCCCCACAATCTGGAGCCGGCTGACCAGCCGTTCGCCGAGGAGGAAGGGCGTGCCGCCACGTTGGCCGCCCTCAACGAGCTGGGTGGCGAGGTGCGCTACGTCGCCGCCGACATCGGCGACGGGCCGCGCATGGCCGCGGTGAAGGCGGCCATGGAGCGGCGCTGGGGGGCGCCGCTCGACGGCATCTTCCACCTCGCCGGCAGCTTCCCCACCCGTGCGCTGGCCGAGGAGAGCGCGGCGAGCCTTGCCGACGGCCTGCACGCCAAGGTGGAGGGCTCCCGGGTGCTGCATCGCCTCGCCCCGCCCGGCGCGCTGTTCGTCCACGTCGCCTCGGTCAACGGCCTGTTCGGCGGTGCCATGGCCGGCGCCTACTCCGCCGCCAACCGCTTCGCCCAGACCTTCGCTCACTTCCAGCGCGGGCAGGGCCTGCGCGCCCACTGCCTCGCCTTCAGCCTGTGGGACGAGGTGGGGATGAGCCGCGGTTATGCCCTCAAGGAGCAGTCCCGCGCCCAGGGCTTCCTGCCGATCGATGCCCAGCGCGGCTTGCGCTCGCTGCTCGCCGGGCTGGCCGCCGACCAGTCGCAACTGCTGATTGGGCTGGATGGCGAGAAAGCCAATATCCGCCACCATCTGCGGCGCGAGTGGCGGCCCGTGGGCCGGTTGCGCGCCCATTTGGTGGGGGCTGTGCCGGCGGAACGGCCGGCGCTCCTCGATCGCTATGGCGTGCCGTGCCCCTGCGAGCTGACGGCGGTGGAGCGGCTGGCCAGCGAGCGGACCGCCGACGGCGGCGCGGCGGACGGCCAGGTGCAGCCGGCCACCGAGCTGCAGCGGACCATCGCCGCCATCTGGCGCGAGGTGTTGGGGCTCTCCTCGGTGGGCCTGCGCCAGAATTTCTTCGAACTGGGCGGCCAGTCGCTGGCCCTGGTGCAGGTGCATAGCCGCCTGCAGGAGGCGCTGGGCCGCGAGATCCCGGTGGTGGAGCTGCTCCAGCACCCGACCGTCGGCGCCCTGGCCGCCGCCCTCGCCCCGGCCGAGGGGGCGGCGGCGACCCGCGGCGCCACCTTCGACGCCGCCGCCCAACGCGCCAACCGCCAGCGCGCCAGCCGCCAACGGCGGGCCACCACGCGCGTGACGCCGTGAGTGGAAATTTGCGGGAGAGAGTAATCGATGGTGGAGGGAGTGATATCAGGCCGAAGGTGAAAGGTGAAAGGTGAAAAGGCCTTCGTTCCACGCCATATGTCTCCTCAAAGTCGTATGGGTCGGAAAACTTCAGTGTCGGATTGGCATGCTCCCTCTTCCCTTTAACCTTTCGCCTTTGACCTCTTTGACCCGGCGCCCCCTACCTTCACCGTACAAAACGACGACTGAAACAAAATGACCGAGGACCCTATGGATTCCGTGGATTTCCAAGACCACCCGGAGAGTGACATCGCGGTGATCGGCATGGCCGGTCGCTTCCCCAAGGCACCGGATCTGGAGGCGTTCTGGCGCAACCTGCGCGAGGGCGTCGAGTGCGTCCAGTTCTTCTCCCCCGAGGAGCTGGCCGAGGCGGGCGTCGACCCGGCGCTGGCCGGCGCGCCCGAGTTCGTCAACGCCCGCGCGGTGCTCGAACAGGCCGACTGGTTCGACGCCGGGTTCTTCGGTATGACGCCGAAGGAGGCGGAGCTGACCGATCCCCAGCAGCGGCTCTTCCTGGAGTGCGCCTGGCAGGCGCTGGAGGATGCCGGCTGCGACCCGCAGCGCGAGGCGGGGCTGGTCGGCGTCTTCGCCGGCGCCGACGTCAACGGCTACACCCTGCGCAACCTCGCCTTCAGCGGCGCCGGCCTGCAGGCGCTGATCGGCAACGACAAGGACTACCTGGCCACCCGCGTCTGCTACAAGCTCGACCTGCACGGCCCCGGGGTGAGCGTGCAGACCGCCTGCTCCACCTCCCTGGTGGCGGTGCAGATGGCCGCCCAGGCGCTGCTCGGCTACCAGTGCGACGTGGCGCTGGCCGGCGGGGTGGGGGTCGCCTTCCCGCAGAAGGGGGGCTACCTCTATCAGGACGGCGGCATCCTCTCCCCCGACGGCCACTGCCGGCCGTTCGACGCCGAGGCCGCCGGCACCGTCGGCGGCGACGGGGTCGGCGCGGTGGTGCTCAAGCGGCTCGACGAGGCGCTGCGCGACGGCGACCCGATCCACGCGGTGATCAAGGGGGCGGCGATCAACAACGACGGCGCGGTGAAGGTGGGTTTCACCGCGCCGGGCGTGCAGGGCCAGACCGAGGTGATCTCGCTGGCGCTGGCCGCCGCCGGGGTGGAGCCCGACTCCATCGGCTATGTGGAGACCCACGGCACCGGCACCGCGCTGGGCGATCCGATCGAGGTGAGCGCGCTGAGCCAGGTGTTCCGCGCGCGCACCGAGCGTAAGCAGTTCTGCGCCATCGGCTCGCTCAAGTCCAACGTCGGTCACATGAACTCGGCCGCCGGCGTGGGCAGCCTGATCAAGACCATCCTCGCCCTGCGCCACCGCCAGATTCCCCCCAGCCTCCACTACGAGGCGCCCAACCCGCGCATCGACTTCGCCGCCAGCCCCTTCTATGTCAACACCGCGCTGCGCGACTGGCCCCGCGGCGAGACCCCACGGCGCGCCGGGGTGAGCTCCTTCGGCATCGGCGGCACCAATGCCCACGTGGTGCTGGAGGAGGCGCCGCAGCGGGGAGGGGCCGCCGCCAACCGCGAGTGGCAGTTGCTCACCCTCTCGGCTCGCTCGCAGGAGGCGTTGGAGAACGCCTGCGGGCGGCTCGCCGCGCACCTTGAAAACCACCCCGAGCAACCGTTGGCGGAGGTCGCCTACACCCTGCAGGCGGGGCGTCGCCGCTTCGCCCACCGCCGCTGGCTGGTCTGCCGCGAGCACGGGGAGGCGCTGGAGGGCCTGCGCGGGGCCGATGCGCGCAGCGTCTCCGCGCTGGTCAACGAGCCCGGCGAGGCGGAGGTGGCCTTCCTCTTCCCCGGTCAGGGGGCGCAGTCGGTGAACATGGCCCGCGATCTCTACGCAGGGGAGCCGCGCTTCCGCGAGGAGCTGAACCGCTGCCTCGACGGCTTCGCCGCGGAGACCGGCCGCGACCTGCCGGCGCTGCTCTACCCGCCGGCCGGTGGCGAGGCGGCCGCTGCCGCCGAACTGGAGCAGACCGCGCTGACCCAGCCGCTACTCTTCGCGGTGGAGTACGCCCTGGCGCGGCTGTGGCAGTCGTGGGGCGTCGAGCCGGCGGCGCTGCTCGGCCACAGCCTGGGCGAGTACACCGCCGCCTGCCTCGCCGGGGTCTTCACCCTGGAGGAGGGGCTCAAGCTGGTGGCCGCCCGCGGGCGGCTGATGCAGGCGATGGAGCCGGGGGCGATGCTCTCGGTGCCGCTCTCCGAGGTGGAGCTGCGCGGCCGCTTTCCCGAGATGGAGTTGGCGGCGGTCAACGCCCCCGCCCGCTGCGTGCTCACCGGTTCGTTCGACGCGGTCGCCGCGGTGGAGCGGCAGTTGGAGGCGGAGGGGGTGGCCTCGAAGCGGCTGCACACCTCCCACGCCTTCCACTCCGCACTGATGGAGCCGATGCTCGACCAGTTCCGCGCGGTGGTCGCCGGGGTCGCCCTGGCCGCGCCGCGGATTCCCATGATCTCCAACGTCACCGGGAGCTGGCTGAGCGACGCGGAGGCCACCTCCCCCGACTACTGGGTGCGCCACGCGCGGATGGCGGTGCGTTTCTCCGACGGGCTCGGCGAGCTGGCTGCCGCACCCCAGCGGGTGTTCCTGGAGGTGGGGCCGGGGGGCACTTTGGCGGCGCTCGCCGGCCAGCGTCCCGGCGAGCAACTGGCGGTGGTCACCTCCCTGCCCGGTCCGCGCGAGGAGCGCCCCGCCACCCCCTTCCTGCTTGATGCGGTGGGGCGGCTCGACGCCCTCGGCGTGGCCGTCGACTGGGCTGCCTTCCACGGCGGCGAGCCGCCGCGCAAGGTGTCGCTGCCGACCTACCCCTTCGAGCGCGAGCGCTACGGCATGGGGTGGAACGAGCTGGCCCGCCTGCCGGCGGCGGCCAATCCGCTGGAGAAGGGGAGCGATCCGGGGCGCTGGCTCTATCGCCCCGGCTGGAAGCGGGCGGCGCCGGAGGGCGGGGTCGCCACCGAAGGCGGGCGCTGGCTGCTGCTGCTGGACGGCGAGGGGAGCGGCCGGGAGCTGCTGCCGGCGGGGCTGGCGTGCATCGAGGTGGTGCCCGGCGAGGGCTTCGCACGGCTCGACGACCACCGCTACCGCCTCGACCCGGCCTCCCGCGACGACCATCGGCAACTGTTCGATGCCCTGGCCGAGGCGGGGGCGCTGCCCGAGCGGGTGGTCGACCTGCGCGGCCTCGCTCCGGAGGCGGACGCCACCGCCCACTGTCTCGCCCTGTTCCGCCTCGCCCAGGCCCTGGCGGAGCGCGAGGGCGAGCGGCCGGTGACCGTCGATCTGCTCACCCGCGGGCTGTTCGACGTCACCGGCGACGAGCCGCTGACGGCCGAGCGGGCGACCCTGCTGGGACCGGCCCAAGTGATCTCCCAGGAGTATCCGCGCATCCGCTGCCGGCTGATCGACGTGGCGTTGCCGGCAGACCCGGCGGGGCGCCAGGCCCTCGGCGGGCGGCTGTGGACGGAGTTGGCGACGGCCGCCGAGGTGCCGCAGATCGCCGCCTACCGCGGCCGCTACCGCTGGGTGCCGAGTTACGAGCCGTCGGCCGCGCCGGTCGAGGAGGGACTCCCATCTCCGTTGCGTGAAGGCGGCTGCTACCTGATCACCGGCGGCCTCGGTACCATCGGCCTGACGCTGGCCGAGTACCTGGCGCGCAACGGCGCCGGTGCCCTGGTGCTCACCTCCCGCTCCGGCCTGCCGCCGGCCGAGGAGTGGGACCAGTGGCTCGCCTACCACGACTCGCGCGACCGGGTGAGCGCCAAGATCCAGGGGGTGCGCGGGCTCCAGGCGCTGGGCGCCGAGGTGCTGGTGAGCGGCGCCGACGTCGCCGACCGGGCGTCGATGGCCGCGCTGGTGGCGGAGATCCAGGGGCGCTTCGGGCGACTCGACGGTGCCGTCCACTGCGCCGGCATCATCTCGCCGCGGGAGCTGCTGCGCTCGGTGCGCGACACCGAGGCAGAGCACCTGGCGCTCCACTTCCGCCCCAAGGTGGACGGTGTACGGGTGCTGGAGGAGGTGCTGCCCGACGACATCGCCTTCTGCGCGCTCTGCTCGTCGCTCTCCACCGTCCTCGGCGGGGTCGGCTTCGCCGCCTACGCCGCCGCCAACCACTACCTGGACGCCTTCGCCGCCCAGCGCAACCGCAGCTCGCCCTTCCCGTGGATCGCCATCGGCTGGGACGGCTGGCTGGCGCGGGACGACGCCGGCGAGGGGCCGCTGGCGCTGGCCCGCTTCTCGCTGGCGCCCAAGGAGGGTGCGCAGGTGTTCGAGCGCATCCTGCACCGGCCTCCGGAGGCGCGCTGGGTGATCGCCACCACCGACCTCGCCGCGCGCATCGCCTTCGGCGAGGCGCGCCGCGAGGGGCAGGCGGAGGAGGCCGCGGCGGTGGCCGACGCCGCCGAGCGCCATCAGCGGCCGGCCCTCGACACCGAGTACGTCGCCCCGCGCAACGAGCTGGAGCGGGAGATCGCCGCGATCTGGCAGGAGCTGCTCGGCTTCGACGAGATCGGCATCCACGACAGCTTCTTCCGCCTCGGCGGCGACTCGCTGGCGGCGATCCAACTGGGCAGCCGGCTGCGCGAGGCGTTCCAGGTGGATCTCACCGTGCATAGCCTGTTCGACGAGCCGACCATCGCCGCGCTCGCCGAGCGGATCGAGGGGCTGCGCGCGGAGGGGGCGCAGGCCGCCGCCTCCGAGGAGGAGGAGCTGCTGCGCAAACTGGAGATGGTGGAGAACATGAGCGAGGAGGAGGTGGCGGCGATGCTGGCGGCGATGGAGGAGGGGCCATGAGCGGTTCCGACAAGGCGCTCGCCGAGCGCATCGCCGGCCTCGACCCGAAGAAGCGCCGGCTGCTGGAGATGATGGCCAAGCGGCGCGAGGAGGTGGAGGAGGGTAGTGCACCGGTGGTCGAGGCGAATCCGGATCCACTCCCGGCCCCGGCCGCCGAAGTGGTCCTCGCCGATCACTTCACCATCGAGTCGGGACGCCTGCCGGCCCTCGACGAGGTGGGGAGCTTCTACGACGCGATCAACGGCCAGCTCGACGCCACCCAGTTCGGTGCCCACGCGCTGTTCCTCAACTACGGCTACGTGCCCAACGGTACCCCCCACTATGCCGCCCACCGGCTGCCCGAGGTGTTCTTCGGCCGCAACGCCGCCCGCCTGGTGCTGGAGGTGATCGCCGACACCGAGGTGGATGGCCGCCACCGGGTGCTCGACGTGGGCTGCGGCCGCGGCGGCACGCTGTCGATCTTCCACCGTTTCTTCTCGCCCGGGCGGATGCTGGGAATCGACCTCTCGCCGAAGGCGATCGCCTTCTGCCGCGCCACCCACCGCTTCCCCAACGGCGAGTTCCTGGTGGGCAACGCCGAGGCGCTGGCGGTGGCCGACGGCAGCTTCGACGTGGTCACCAACATCGAGTCCTCGCACACCTACAACGACCTCGACGCCTTCTACCGGGAGACCGCGCGGGTGCTCAGCCCCGGCGGCCACTTCCTCTATACCGACCTGATGCCGACCGATTTGGTGGAGACGAACATCGCCAAACTGGAGTCCCTCGGCTACGTTCTGGAGCGGAAACGCGACATCACCCCCAACGTGCTGCTCTCCTGCGACGAGACCGCGGCGACCCACGCCCGCGCCTTCGCCGAGGAGAACGACAACCGGATCATGCGCAACTTCCTGGCGGTGCCCGGCTCCGAACTCTACGACGACATGAAAAACGGCAAGACGCGCTACGTCCTGCTCAAACTGCGAAAGGTGTGACGATGGACGATCCAAACAGCGGCGGCAACGGCGGGGCGAACGACGCCTCCGAGCGGATGAAGGGGCTCTCCGAGGCGCAGCGTAAGCTGCTCGACGCGATGCTCCAGCAGCCGTGGGCCGGCTACTACAAGCCCTATCAGGAGCAGGCCCGGGAGTTCGGCGAGCCGTTCGGCTTCGGCGCCGGGGCCGGCACCGGTAGCGGCAGCGCCGGCCCCGCGGGTACGCCGCCCCCCTTCGAAGGTGGCGGTGCGCCGCCCGACACCGCCTCTCTCGTCGCCATGAAGGCCTCCGGCTCGCGCCCCCCCTTCTTCTGCGTCCACGCCATCCTCGGTTCCGCCTTCCCCTACCACCGGTTGGCCATGCACATGGCCGAGGAGCAGCCCTTCTACGCCCTCCAGTCCCGCGGTCTCGACGGGGTCAGCAAGCCGCTGGATACGATCGAGGCGATGGCGACCCACTACATCGAGCTGATCCGCGGCGTTCAGCCCTCCGGTCCCTACTATCTGGGGGGCTACTCCTTTGGTGGCTGGGTCGCCTTCGAGATGGCCCAGCAGTTGACCGCCGCCGGCGAGTCGGTGGCGCTGCTGGCGATGCTCGGGGTCGGCGCGCCGATCGCCATGATCAACCCGATCCTGTTCGAGCAGTTCAAGTACGCCACCCAGTACGCCGACGACTACCGCGAACTGGTGCTCAACGCCTTCTGGTCCGACGCCGCCCGTAGCGCGGCGACGGAGCAGGCCGCGCCGGGCATGGCGCCGGGGGCGGCGACCCCGTGGCTGTCGCCGGTGGCGACGGTCACCGCGGTCAACCAGCAGGCGCAGTTCCGCTACATCCCCCGCCCCTATGCCGGCGCCATCACGCTGTTCAACACCGCCGAGCAGCAGGCGGTCACCCACCCCGACGCGACCATGGGGTGGAAGATGCTGAGCGTGCAGGAGGTGGCGGTGCATGCGGTGGCGGGCAACCATCTGAGCATGCTCCAGGAGCCCCATGTCGAGGAGTTGGCCGACAAGCTCAGTGCCGCCATGCGCGAGAGCTCCTGACCCCCACTTCGCAAGGCTTTCCCACATACAAAGGTGAGCGCCTCCCCGCAACGGCGGTGGACAAATGCCAGGGAAATTCAGATGACGCCGTTCCGGGCCCGCAACGCTTCCGGTTGCGCGGAGAGGCTGCAATCCGTACCATTCCCGCCTTTACCCCCGGCCCCGTGTCGCGGGCCCAATCTTCACGAATTTCCGAGAGTTAGATGACGATGCGCAGCCACTATTGCGGTGAGGTGACCGAACAGTTGATCGATGGCGAGGTCGAGGTGTGCGGCTGGGTGAATACCCGGCGCGACCACGGCGGCGTGATCTTCATCGATCTGCGCGACCGCGAGGGGGTCTTGCAGACCGTCATCGACCCCGACACCCCGGAGGCCTTCGCCCTGGCCGAGAAGGCGCGCAACGAGTTCGTGCTGCGCCTCAAGGGGCGGGTGCGCAACCGCCCGCAGGGGACCGAGAACCCCAACATGGCCACCGGCAAGGTGGAGCTGCTGGTCAAGGAGCTGGAGATCCTCAACGCCTCCGAGCCGCCGCCGTTCCAGCTCGACGAGGAGGGGGTCGGCGAGGAGGTGCGCCTCAAGTACCGCTACGTCGATCTGCGCCGCCCGGTGATGCAGCAGCGGCTGCGCACCCGCGCGCGGGTCACCGGCTTCATGCGCCGCTTCCTGGAGGAGCAGGGCTTCCTCGACATCGAGACCCCGATGCTGACCAAGGCGACCCCCGAGGGCGCCCGCGACTACCTGGTGCCGAGCCGCACCCATCAGGGCGCCTTCTTCGCCCTGCCGCAGTCGCCGCAGATCTTCAAGCAGCTGCTGATGATGTCGGGCTTCGATCGCTACTACCAGATCGTCCGCTGCTTCCGCGACGAGGACCTGCGCGCCGACCGCCAGCCGGAGTTCACCCAGCTCGACATCGAGACCTCGTTCCTCGGTGAGGAGGAGATCACCGGCATCACCGAGACCATGGTGCGCAAGATGTTCAAGGAGATCCTCGACGTCGATCTCCCCGAGTTCCCGCGCATGCCCTACAGCGAGGCGATGAAGCGCTTCGGCTCCGACAAGCCCGACCTGCGCATCCCGCTGGAGCTGATCGACGTCGCCGACCTGATGGCGAGCGTCGAGTTCAAGGTGTTCGCCGGTCCCGCCGCCGATCCCAAGGGGCGGGTCGCCGCGCTGCGCCTGCCCAAGGGCGGCGAGCTGTCGCGCAAGGAGATCGACGAGTACACCGCCTTCGTCGGCCGCTACGGCGCCAAGGGGCTGGCCTACATCAAGGTCAACGAGTGGGCGGCGAAGGGGCGCGACGGCCTCCAGTCGCCGATCCTCAAGTTTCTGCCGGACGACGCGGTCGACGGCATCATGGCGCGCACCGGGGCGGAGGATGGCGACATCGTCTTCTTCGGCGCCGACAAGGCGACCATCGTCAACGAGGCGCTGGGCAACCTGCGGGTGAAGATCGGCCACGACCGCGGTCTGGTCGAGGGGGAGTGGGCGCCGCTGTGGGTGGTCGACTTCCCGATGTTCGAGTGGGACGAGAAGGCCAACCGCTGGACCGCGTTGCACCACCCCTTCACCGCGCCGTCGGTGGAAGACCCCGAGGCGCTCGCCGCCAACCCCGGCGAGACCCTCTCGCGGGCCTACGACATGGTGCTCAACGGCACCGAGGTGGGTGGCGGCTCGGTGCGTATCCACCGTCAGTCGACCCAGCAGGCGGTGTTCAAGCTGCTCGGCATCAGCGACGAGGAGGCGAGCGAGAAGTTCGGCTTCCTGCTCGACGCGCTGAAGTACGGTTGTCCGCCCCACGGCGGCATCGCCTTCGGCCTCGACCGGCTGATCATGCTGATGAGCGGCGCCACCTCGATCCGTGACGTGATGGCCTTCCCGAAGACCCAGACCGCGGCCTGCCTGCTGACCGCCGCGCCGTCCGAGGTGAGCGAGGCGCAGCTGCGTGAACTCAACATCCGTCTGCGCCGGACTCCGTAGTCGGCGCTCGTGGATCAACGCGGAGGACGCAGAGACGCAGAGGCGCGGAGAAGAATTCCCG
>NZ_BAAHXB010000092.1:0-21989 GCF_054657215.1 Endothiovibrio diazotrophicus | reverse complement strand
GGCCCAATCCCCCTTCTCGCCCTTCGTGTCAAAGAGCAGCCTCACCGCGCGCACCCGCGGCAAGCAGTGCACGGAGCGGCGCGGGCAGCGGCCGCTTGGCGCGGCTCGCCGGGTCGAGGGCGACGTGGACGGTGGTGGCGGCGGCCGCCTCCTCGCCACCGGCGGTGAAACGGTAGCGAAGGGTGAAGGCGCTCTCCCCCACCCGCGCCACCGTCACCGCCACCGCCACCTTGTCGCCGTGGCGCAGCGGCGCCCGGTAGTCCGCCTCGCAGTGGACGATCGGCAGGTGAAACGCCCCCTCCGCCACCACCCCCGCCAACGGCATCCCGCCGGCGGCCATCAGTCCCTCGTAGGCGTCGTGGGCGTGGCGCAGCAGGTGGGCGAAGAAGAGCACGCCGGCGGCGTCGGTGTCGTGGAGCGCGACGTGGAAGCGGTGGGTGTGGAGGCTCATCGGCTCAGCATAGGCCATCGGCCGGCTGAAAACCGAGCCCCTCCCCCGCCGGCAGCTCGACCGTCCCCTCGGCCACCGGCGGTGGTGCGCCGAGGTCTTCGGCCAACCAGCCGCCGGTGGCCAGCCCGTGGGCGGTGAGACCGTCGTCCACCGCCGCCGCCAGTTGGGCGGCCAGCCAACCGCCCGCCGCCCCCTCCAGGGTGGTGGTGACCACGCAACCGACCCCGGCCCGCCGCGCCCGCGCCGCCAGCGCCAGGGCCGGGCCGATCCCCCCCAGCACCGGCGGCTTCAGCACCAGCCGGCCGACGCTGCGCGGTGCCAGGAAGCGCCCGGGACCCAGCCCACGCAGCGGACTGAGGGACTCGTCCAGGGCGATGGGAAAACGGGCGCGCCGCTGGAGCAGGGAGAAAAAGGCGGGATCGGGCTCCGCCAGCGGCTCCTCCAGGGACTCCACCGGCAGCTCGTTCAGCGCCTCCACCATCGCCAAGGCCTCCTCCCGGCTCCACGCGCCGTTGGCGTCCACCCGCAGCAGGCCGCCGGGGAGGCGCCCGGCAAGGTGGGCGAGACGGGCCCGCTCGTCGGCCGGCGCCCTCACCCCCGCCTTCACCTTGAACACCCGGAAGCCGCTCAGCCACGCCTCTTCCATCCGCTCCACCACCCCGTCGTCAAGCGGCCCGACGGCGGCGTTGACCCGCAGCCGGCGGGCGGCGCGGGGTCGCAGGTAGCGGGCCAGGGGGAGGCCCGCGGCGCGCGCGCGCAGGTCGAGCAGCGCGCTCTCGATGGCGCAGCGCACCGCGGGCGGCGCCGCGGTGGCGCCGAGGGCGGTCTCCAGGTGGCTGCGACGGGCGCCGTCGGCGGCGGCGGCCCAGTGGGTCAGCCACCCTTCGGCCAGCTCCGGCGCCTCGGTACCGGCGGCCGGGAGCGGGGCGCACTCGCCGTAACCCACCCGTCCCGCGCCGTCGCGCAGCGCCAGCAGCCAGCCGCGCCGCTCGCCCACGGTGCCGGCGGCGCTCACCCACGGTGCGCGCAGGGGCAGCCGGTAGGAACGGAGGGTCACGCCCAGGCGATGATCGGCCGCGCTCACCCCAGCGCCACCCACAGCAGCCCGCCGCAGAGCAGCACGCCGAACAGCATCTGCAGCTTGGCGGTGGCGGCGAGGATCTCGTTGAAGGCGGGGCCCACCGGCTCGCGGCGGAAACGCAGCACCAGCTTGCGCGCCGGCGGCAGCAGGATCGCCACCGTCGCCGCGCCGGTCAGCCCGTCCCACGCCAGCACCGCCGCCAGCACGAAGGGGGCGGCGATCAGCAGGCCGTAGAGCCGTCGGCTCGCCTCCCGCCCGAGCACCACCGCCAGCGTGCGCTTGCCCACCCGCCGGTCGCTCTCCAGGTCGCGGTAGTTGTTGACGGTGAGCACCGCGGCGGCATGCAGGCCCAGCGCACTGGCGGCGAGCCAGGCGGCCGGGGCGGTGGTACCGGCGTGGAGATAGAAGGTCCCCACCACCGCGGCGAGGCCGAAGAAGGCGAAGACGAAAAGCTCGCCCAACGGGGAGTAGGCGATCGGCCGCGGGCCGCCGGTGTAGCCCCAGCCGGCGGCGAGCGCGGCCAGCCCGAGGACGACGATCGGCCAGCCGCCCACCGCCGCCAGGTAGATGCCGAGGATGAAGGCGAGGAGAAAACAGCGCAGCGCCACCCGTTTGACCAGCCCGGCGGCGAGCCACCCCTCGGCCACTGCCCGCTTCGGCCCCAGCCGGTCGGGGCCGTCGGCGCCCCGCTCGAAGTCGGCGGCGTCGTTGTGCAGGTTGGTCCCCACCTGGATCAGCATCGCCGCGAGCAGGGCGGCCGCGAACACCTCCGGGCGGAAGGCGCCGGCCACCACGTAGGCGAGCACGCTGCCCACCACCACCGGGGTCACCGACAGCGGCAGGGTGCGCGGCCGGATGGCGGCGATCCAGGGGTTGGGGGACTCTTCGGGCATGGGCAAAAAAACGCAGAGATCGCAGAGACGCAGAGGACGCAGAGATTGAATAGGTGGTTCGATCCAATTGCCGGCGGGCGGTGCCGGTGCGGAGTGATGGACGACAAGGATACCGCCCAAGTCCCCTGCCTACACCCGCTTTCTCTGCGTTCTTTGCGTCTCTGCGTCCTCCGCGTTCCCTTCCAGGGCATCGGTCAGGGCCGCCGCGGGTACTTGGTGAAATCGGGCGGGCGCTTTTCGAGGAAGGCGTTGCGCCCCTCCTGCCCCTCCTCGGTCATGTAGAAGAGCGCGGTGGCGTTGCCGGCCAGCTCCTGGATGCCGGCCAGGCCGTCGGTGTCGGCGTTGAAGGCGGCCTTCAGCACGCGCAGCGCGGTGGGCGAGAGCTGGAGCATCTCGCGGCACCAGGCCACCGTCTCCTCCTCCAATCGTTCCAGCGGCACCACGGTATTGACCAGCCCCATCTCCAATGCCTGTGCTGCGTCGTACTGGCGGCAGAGGAACCAGATCTCCTTGGCCTTCTTCATGCCGACGCTGCGCGCCAGGATGCCGGCGCCGAGCCCGGCGTCGAAGCTGCCCACCCGCGGGCCGGTCTGACCGAAGCGGGCGTTCTCGGCGGCGATGGTCAGGTCGCACAGCAGATGCAGCACATGCCCGCCGCCGATGGCGTAGCCGGCGACCATCGCCACCACCGGCTTGGGCAGGGTGCGAATCTGGCGTTGCAGCTCCAGCACGTTGAGGTGCTGCACCCCGGCGCTGTCCTGGTAGCCGCCGGCGTCGCCGCGCACCTTCTGGTCGCCGCCGGAGCAGAACGCCCGGTCCCCCGCGCCGGTGAGAATGATCACCCCGACGGCGGGGTCGAGGTGGGCGTGGCGGAAGGCCTGGATCAGCTCCTCCACCGTCTCCGGGCGGAAGGCATTGCGCACCTCGGGACGGTTGATGGTGATCTTGGCGATCCCCTCGTGGTGCTCGTAGAGGATGTCGGTGCAGTGGAAATCGTCGACGGGGTGCCAGTACATCTGCTCTCCTCGAACCGTAAAGTGAATTGGGGCGGTGCCGCGTGCTGCCACTGCCGCCCGGTACGCCGTAGGTCGGGGCTACCGCGCCGACGTGAACGGAAGCACCGCTATTTCAGGTTTTCCACCGCGCTTCCCGAATGGGACGTCCCGTTCGGAATGCTCGTCAAGGCCGTGAGCCCGCTGCTTTCGTTGGCGTCGGCGCGGTAGCGCCGACCTACGGCTGAATGCTTCAGACAACGAACGCAGGAGGAAGCAATGGCCCACTTCATACCCTTGGTTCCTCTTCTTCATGGTCAAAAACATCGGCGTTGATCGCCGCCACCGCCGACCAGTAGGCATGGTGGGCGGCGAGGCTGGCGTGGCGGTCGATCACCACCTCGATCAGGTCGACGCCGGGGCGGGCGAGGGACTGTTTCAGCACCGGGTAGAGTTCGTCGGCGGCGACCCGCTCGAAGGGCAGGTTGTGGAGTTCGGCGGCCCGTTGCAGGTCGATATCTTGCGGGGTGAGCCAGCCGGCCTCGAACTCGGCCAGCCCGGCCTGCGGCAGGTGGCCGAAGATGGCGCCGCCGCCGTTGTTGATGACGATAATGGTGGTGTCCAGCCCGGGCGCGTTGAGCAGCCCGCCGAGGTCGTGGAGGAAGGCGAGGTCGCCGATCAGCCCCACCACCGGGCCGACGATCTCCCCCTCGCCGCCGGCGGCGAGGCCGAGCAGGGTCGAGAGGTTGCCGTCGATGCCGCTGGCGCCGCGGTTGCACACCACCCGGATCGCCTTCTCGTCGAGGCCGGAGAAGGCGTCGAGATCGCGGATCGGCAGCGAGTTACCGACGAATAGCCAGGCACCGTCGGGCAGCGCCAGGCGTAGCGCCTCCACCACCGCTGCCTCGGGAACCTCCATCCCTTCCAGGGCCGCCTCGGCGTGGCCTTCGGCCGCCCGCCAGTCGGCCAGCCACTCCGCCTCGGCGGGCTGCTCCAGATAGTCGGCCAGGGCGTCGCACAGCGCGGCCGGATCGGCGCGCAGCCACTCGATGCCGTGATGGAGCGGATCGAGGCGCCGCGCCCACGGGTCCACCACCCACTGCTCCACCTCGCCCGCCGCCAGCCACTCGGCCAGCGCCTTGGAGACCGGCTGGGCGCCGAAGCGCAGCGCGCGGTTGGGGGTGAGCCGTTCGGCGAGGTCGGGGTTGCGCAGAAAGCTGTCGTAACGGGTGATCAGCCGGGTCGGATCGTGGGGGCCGAAGCGCAGATTGGCGAGCGGGTCGGCGAGGATCGGCCAGTCGAGCACCTCGGCGAGGCGGGTTACCGCTTCGGCGAAGCGGTCGTCGAAGGGGTGGTCACCACAGACGATCACCCCCCACTCGCCGGCACACGCCTCGGCCAGCCGCGCCAGCGTCTCGTCGGCGGGGAGCAGCCGTGGCGTTTCGAACGGTGGCCGCGGGACCGCCGGGGTGACCTCGCCCTCACCGATCAGCGGCTCGCGCAGCGGCACGTTGAGGTGGACCGGGCCGGGGGTGGGCCAACGAGTCTGTTCCAAGGCCTTAGCAATAAACCAGCGTAGCCGGCGTAGCCCCGCCTCGCCGGTATCGGCATGCGGTAGCTGATGAAACGCACGGACGTGGGGGCCGAACAGGGCGCGCTGGTCGATGGTCTGGTTGGCGCCGCAGCCCAGCAACTCGTCGGGGCGGTCGGCGGAGAGCAGCACCAGGGGCATGCCGCTGCGCTCCGCCTCGATCACCGCCGGCAGCCAGTGGGCCGGCGCGCTGCCGGAGGTGGCGACCAGCGCCACCGGTTCGTCGCGGCGGCGGGCGAGCCCGAGGGCGAAGAAGGCGGCGGCGCGCTCGTCGAGCACCATCCGCACCTCGATCGCCGGGTGGCGCAGCGCGGCCAGCGTCAGCGGGGTGGAGCGCGAGCCGGGGGAGGCGACCAGGTGGCGCACGCCACCGGCGGCCAGCGCATCGATCAGGGTGCCGCCCCACAGGGCGTTGTCGCCGGCGGGCGACGCGGTCGGTTCGGTATCAGCCATGTTCCAGGGCGCGCAGCAGGGCGGCCAGTTTCAGTTCGCTCTCCGCCCACTCGGCGGCCGGGTCGGAGTCGGCGACGATCCCCGAGCCGGCGAAGAGATGGGCCCGATCGCCGTCGAGCAGGGCGCAGCGCAACAGCACCGACAGCTCCCCGTCCCCCTCCGGCGAGAGCCAGCCTACCACGCCGCTGTACCAGCCGCGCCCCGGATCGCCATGGCCGCGCAGCCAGCGGGTGGCCGCCTCCGCGGGGCTGCCGCCCACCGCGGGGGTGGGATGGAGATCGGCGATCAGGTCGAGCGGCGAGACGTCTGGTCGCAGGTGCCCTTCGATGGGCGTGTGCAGGTGCTGGAGGTTGGGCAGGCGCAGCAGCTTGGGGCGAGCCGGGGAATTCACCGCGCTACAGTGGCGGCGCAGCGCAGCGGCCACCGACCGGCGCACCAGCTCGTGCTCGTGACGGCTCTTGGGGTCGGCCAGCAGCCGCTCGGCGAGGCGTCGGTCCTCCGCCGGGTCGGCGGCGCGGCGGATGGTGCCGGCCAGCGCGTCGCTCCACACCCGTCCCGCCTCCAGGGTGAGCAGCCGTTCCGGGGTGGCCGCGATCAAGGTGGTATCGGCGGCGCGGGCGGCGAACAGCACGCAGCCGGGATAGAGACAGCCGAGCAGCGCCAGCAGCCGTCCGGCGTCGAAGGGGCGCTCGCCGCGGACCCGGGCGCGGCGAGCGATCACCACCTTCTCCAGGGCCCCGCCGGCAATCCCGGCCAGCGCTGCCGCCACGCGGCGGTCCCAACCGCGCCGTTCGTCGCGGTCGTCCTCCCGCTGCAATCCCATCGGGCTGGCACCGTCGTCCACCGGCTCGCGCCCGATCACCGCGTCGAGGCGTTGCAGCCACTTCGTCACCAGGTGCTCCGGCGCCGCCCGTTCCGCCCCGCGGGCGGTGAAGGTGATGGTGCGTCGCCCGCCGCGCACCCGGAACAGCAGTTGCGGAATGGTCAGCGAGGTGTTCGGCCACCCCTGCCATTGCCCGGTCATCGGGTCTTCGCCGTCGAAGGCGGCACCGAGGAAGAGTGCCGGCCCGTCGTCGCCGCAGCGGTGCCAGTCGGAGCACAGCCGATCGAAGGTCTGCCGTAGTGGAGTGAACCGTTCTTCGCCGGCCGTCTCCAGCGTCACGCAGCGTCCCACGCCCAGCAGATAGTGCTCCTCCTCCGGGCGGGCCCAGTAGTGGCCGCTTCCGGGAGGTGGCGAGAGGTGCGAGGGATGGAGCCACGATGTCTCGACGGTGATGCTGAACAGCGTGTCGGTCGCCAGCGGCGGGATGGTCGCGAGGGTGGCGAGCAGCTCTTCGCGTAGCGAAGGGGGGCGGAGGCGGTCGGTCGGGATCGGATCGGGTAGAGGCATCGCCGGCCATTTTACCCCCGGCCGGTCTGAACGCCTTGCCAAAAATCAAACCCGTCGCCGCTACCGCGGCGACGCAAACGGACGTAGCGGCCACAAACCTCGTATCTTCCGTCGCGAGCAAACCTACCGTTCGGCCAGCCCGTGCCACCCCACCCCCGCTGCCCCCGTTCACGTCGCGGCGGTAGCCGCGACCTACGGCCGGAATCCCCCAATGCCCCTTTTTTCCCATCCTACAACCCCTTCCGCCGGGCACGGCGCTCGGGGGAAAAAAGGAGTGGTACACTGCCCGCCCCATGGACGTCTCCTACATCCTCGACCCCCTCAACGACGCCCAGCGCGAGGCCGTCTCCACCCCCGCCGAGCAGGCCCTGGTGCTGGCCGGCGCCGGCAGCGGCAAGACCCGCGTGCTGGTCCACCGCATCGCCTGGCTGGTGCGCGTGGAGGGCATCTCGCCATTCGGCATCCTCGCCGTCACCTTCACCAACAAGGCCGCCGGCGAGATGAAGGCGCGCACCGAGGAGCTGCTGGAGATGCCGCTCGGCGCGATGTGGATCGGCACCTTCCACGGGCTCGCCCACCGCCTGCTGCGCGCCCACTGGATGGACGTGGGGCTCCAGCAGGGCTTCCAGATCCTCGATGCCGACGACCAGTACCGCACCGTGCGCCGCATCCTGCGCACGCTGGAATTGGATGAGGCGCAGTGGCCGCCGAAGCAGGCGATGCACTTCATCAACGCGCGCAAGGACGAGGGGCTGCGCCCCGACCACATCGACGACCGCGACGACCCGTGGATGCGCCGCCAGATCGAGATCTACCGCGCCTATCAGGCGTACTGCGACAGCAGCAACGTGGTCGACTTCGCCGAACTGCTGCTGCGCGCCCAGGAACTGCTGCGCGACCACCCCCACGTCCTCGACCACTACCGCGCCCGCTTCCGCCACATCCTGGTCGACGAGTTCCAGGACACCAACACCATCCAGTACGCCTGGCTGCAACTGCTCGCCGGCCCCGCCGGCCGGCTCTTCCTGGTGGGCGACGACGACCAGTCGATCTACGGCTGGCGCGGGGCGAAGATCGAGAACATCCAGCGGATCGGCCACGACTATCCGGGACTGCACACCCTGCGCCTGGAGCAGAACTACCGCTCCACCTCGACCATCCTCAACGCCGCCAACGCGCTGATCGCCCACAACGCCGACCGCCTCGGCAAGGAGCTGTGGACCGACGGCGAGGAGGGCGAGCCGATCCGTCTCTACTCCGCCTTCAACGACCTCGACGAGGCGGGCTTCATCGTCGAGCGCATCCGCCAGTGGGGCGAGGGGGGCGAGGGCTACCGCGACGCGGCGATCCTCTACCGTTCCAACGCCCAGTCCCGCGTGTTGGAAGAGGCGTTGATCCGCGCCGCCATCCCCTACCGCATCTACGGCGGCCTGCGCTTCTTCGAGCGCGCCGAGATCAAGGACGCGCTCGCCTACCTGAGGCTGGCCAGCAACCGCAACGACGACACCTCCTTCGAGCGGGTGGTCAACACCCCCACCCGTGGCGTCGGCGAGCGCACCGTGCAACTGGTCAGAGACCATGCCCGCGCCTACAACCTGCCAATGTGGGAAGCCGCCATCGATCTGATCCACCGAAAGGGACTCTCCGCCCGTGCCACCAACGCACTCAAAGGGTTTCTGGATCTGATCTACCGGCTTTGGGAGGGCTTCGAAGGCATCGAACTGTGGGAGCAGGTGGAACACGCCATCGACCACTCCGGGCTACTGGAGCACTACGGCAAGGAAAAAGGGGACAAGGGACGCAACCGCATCGAAAACCTCGAAGAGCTGGTCACCGCCGCCCGCCAGTTCCGCTACGACCCGCTGGAGGGGGAGGAGGGATTGACCCCGCTGGAGGAGTTCCTCAGCCACGCCGCCCTGGAGGCGGGCGAGGGGCAGGGCGAGGCGGATTCCGACTCGGTGCAGATGATGACCCTGCACTCGGCCAAGGGACTGGAGTTCCCGCTGGTCTTCATCTGCGGCATGGAGGAGGGGCTGTTTCCCCATCAGATGAGCCTCGACCAGAACCGCGGCTTGGCCGAGGAGCGCCGGCTCTGCTACGTCGGCATCACCCGTGCCCGCCGCCAGCTCTACCTCACCTGCGCCGAGTACCGGCGCATCCACGGCAAGGAGGTCTACCCCATGCCCTCGCGCTTCCTGCGCGAGGTGCCCGAGGAGCTGATCGAGGAGATCCGCCCCAAGTCGGTGGTCTCCACCCCCGCCGGTGGCGGCTTCGGTAGCGGTTACGGCGGTGGCTACTCCACCCCCTCGCTGAGTGAAGGGGCCGGCGGCCTGCAACTGGGCCAGCATGTGCGCCACGCCATGTTCGGCGAAGGGATCGTCGTCCAGGCCGAGGGCCAGGGGGCGCAGGCCCGCGTCCAGGTCAACTTCGAGGCCGAAGGCTTGAAGTGGCTGATGCTCACCTACGCCAAGCTGGAAACCCTCTGATTCCCGCCCCGCCACCGCCCATCCACGACGCCTATAGGGCGCCCCGCGGGCGCCGTACCAAACGAGGGCACCGCCCTTCCAGCGGGATGCCACCCGTGAAGAACGGCGCCTTCGTTCACCACGGCGCGCACGGCACGCCCTATATGGCAGCTAGGAGGCTGTCGGACTATGGATGGGCCAGAAAAGCCCAATGTTCCTCAATTCCAACCGCTGGAGCGGGGGCGATCAGCCCCCGCTCCAGCGGTTGGAATTGAGGAATTGCCAGGTCTTGGTGATGTGCAGCACGTCGATGTCGCGGGCCATCTTCTTGGGGAAGGGGGCGTAGGGGGCCGACAGGCGGACGATGCGGATGGCGGCATCATCGAGCACCCGCTCGCCGGAGGAGCGCAGCAGGCTGATGCCGTTGAGGCTGCCGTCGGCATTGAGCGCCACGTCGAGGATCAGCGCGCCGGAGAGACTGCGGCGGCGCGCCTCGCCGGGGTAGTTGAGGTTGCCCACCTTCTCCACCTTGGCTACCCAGGCGGCCATGTAGGCGGCATAGAGGTGTTCGCGGGTGGTGGCGTCGATGTAGCGCTGGCGCTTGCGCTTGGCGTAGGCGCGCTGGGTCTCGCTGATCCCCGCCTCCAGGCGGGCCATCTCCAGGGAGAGCTCCATCAGCTGGGCGGCGCTGGGCAGCGCCTTCTCCTGGTGGGTGGCCGGCGCCCGCTTGACCGGGGCGGCACGCTTGGCCTGCTGCGCGGTGACCACCTGGGAGGGGCTCGCCGGCTTCTGCGGCGGGGCGTTGTTGAGCACCGGCGGCACCGGGGTGGAGCGGTGCTGCAGGGCGGCGGGGTCGGCGCGGCGCTGTTCCGGTTCGGAGGGTTCGGTGACGTTGCCGGCCCCCTCGTTGTTGGTGGGGGCGAGGTACTCCGCCTCCTCCGGCTCGGGGGCCTCGCGGGGCTGGGCGAGGACCACGTCGAGGGTCGGCGGCGCGGTGCGCTCGGCGGGGTTGTCCCAGTCGAAGCCGAGTCCGAGGATGAGGATGGCGTGAAGGACGAGGGCGATGAACAGCGTCAGCCCCAACCGATCGAAGGGGGTGACGCCGGGGGCATCGGAGTAGGGAAACGTGGCGCTCATAACGGACGCCGATTATACCTCCAACAGCGTCGTAACCGCGGAGACTTCGGGCGAGCGGACATCGGGCAGGCCAACTCAGGATTTCCAGGGGAACGGACGACAGGTCGCGGCTACCGCCGCGATGCGAACGGGGGCAGGGGCCGGCCGAGCGGCAGGCTTGTTCGGAACGAGTCACGCAAGGCTTGAAGCCGCTGCCTCCGTTTATGTCGGCGCGGTAGCGCCGACCTACGGCGTCGCGGCCGAAAACCGCCGGACCGAAAAGGGGACCACCTCAACCGCCGCGGTAGGCGGCCATCACCTTCTTCACGTAGCGGCGGGTCTCGGGATAGGGCGGGATGCGGTGACCGTGCTGGACCACCGCGTTCTCGCCGGCGTTGTAGGCGGCCAGCGCCAGCTCCAGTTCGCCGAAGCGGTCGATCAGCTGGCGCAGCAGGCGGGCGCCGCCGTCGAGGTTCTGGTGGGGGTCCCAGCGGTTGCGCACGCCGAGCTCCTCGGCGGTGTCGGGCATCAGTTGCATCAGCCCCACGGCGCCGGCGCGGGAGACCGCATGGGGGTTGTAGGCGGACTCCACCTCCACCACCGCCTCCAGCAGCCGGCGGTCGAGGTCGTAGCGGTCGGCCACCCGCTGGAGTTCTCGCGCATAACGGGCGCTGTTGGCGGAGGAGGATCGCTTCGCCGTCGCGGCGGAGGCCGGGGCGCGGTTGTTGAGGATCTCCCAGCGGCCGCTGCGCGAACGGGTGATCTGATGGTAGTCGGTGGAGCGCGGCGGGCGATCGGTGAGGTGGATCACGCCGTACTCGTCGCGGTAGGAGTAGAAGTCGGCCTGTGCCGCCGGGGACACCAGGCCGGCGGCGGCGAGCAACCCGATCAGCAGGGCCCGTCGGCTCATGCCAGCGCCTCCTCGATGCGGTCCATCAGGGTGCCGGCGATGTTGAGACCGTAGAGCGCATCCAGCTCGCGGATGCAGGTGGGGCTGGTGACGTTGATCTCGGTGAGGTAGTCGCCGATCACGTCGAGGCCGACGAAGAGCAGACCGTGGTTACGTAGCGCGGGCCCCACCTGGTTGCAGATCCAGCGGTCGCGCGCGCTGAGCTCCACCCCCTCGCCGCGACCGCCGGCGGCGATGTTGCCGCGGGTCTCGCCGGGTGCGGGGATGCGCGCCAGGGCGTAGGGGACCGGCTCGCCGTCGATCATCAGGATGCGCTTGTCGCCGCGCTCGATCTCGGGGATGAACTTCTGCGCCATGGCGAAGCGGCGACCGTGCTCGGTCATGGTCTCGATGATCACCGAGACGTTGGGATCGCCGGCGCGCACGCGGAAGATGGAGGCGCCGCCCATGCCGTCCAGCGGCTTGAGGATGATGTCGCCGTGGTCGGCGAGGAAGCCGCGCAGCTCGCCGCCGTCGCGGGTCACCAGGGTGGGGGCACAGCACTGGGGGAACCAGGCGGTGTAGAGCTTCTCGTTGGCGTCGCGCAGGGATTGGGGGCGGTTGACCACCACCACGCCCACGCTCTCGGCCCGCTCCAGGATGTAGGTGGTGTGGACGTACTCCATGTCGAAGGGGGGATCCTTGCGCATCAGGATGACGTCCAGCTCCTCCAGCGGGGTATCGTGGCGCCCGCCGTGGAAGCGGTGCCAGCATGCGCTGTCGTCCATCACCTCCAGCTCCCGCATGCGGCCGTAGGGGCGGCCGTCGCGCAGGCTCAGGTCCCCCTGCTCCAGGTAGCGCAGCGCCCAGCCGCGCCGCTGCGCCTCCAGCAGCATGGCGAAGGTGCTGTCCTTGTAGACCTTGATCTCGTCGATGGGGTCCATCACGACCCCGAGGGTGATCGGTTGCGACACGCCGGCTCCGGAAACGACCTACGGTAACCATCAAGGATCGGGGATTTTCCGCACGCCGTAAAGGGCGGCACGCCGACCCGGCAGCGCGGATCAGCAGCCGGCGATCTCCCGCGCCGCCGCGAGCAGGGCGAGGCGGGCGATCACGCCGTAGGCGTAGAAGCGGTTGGGGTGGTCGTCGGGGTCGCAGTCGGGGTTGGGGGTGGAGCAGGATTCGGCGAAGGCGAGCGGCTCGAAGTGCATCCCCGGGGAGTTGAGGTTCTCGTTGGCGCCACGCTTGGTGTGCACCCGGTAGAAGCCCCCCACCACGTAGTGGTCCACCATGTAGACCACCGGCTCGGCGGCCGCCCCCTCCCACTGCTCGAAGGTGTAGACCCCCTCCTGCATGATCACCCGCGAGACCCCCGCCCCCTCCTTGGCCGCGGCCATGCGGGTGCGCTGCTTGCGGTTGAGGTTGACCAGCTCCTCCGCATCGTGGACGGTCATCACCCCCATGCCGTAGGTGCCGGCGTCGGCCTTGACGATGACGAAGGGTTCCTGCTCGATGCCGTACGCCTCGTACTTGGCGTGGAGCTCTTCGAGCAGCGTGGTGACGTTCCTCACCAGACAGCGCTCCCCTTCGCGGGCCATGAAATCGATCTCGCCGCAGTTGCGGAACAGCGGGTTGATCAGCCACGGATCGAACTCCGCCATGGCGGCGAATTCGTTACAGACGTCGCGGTAGTGGGTGAAGTGGCCGGACTTCAGCCGCTGGGACCAGCCCAGCTCCAGGGGCGGCAGGACGAACTGCTCGATCCCCTCGAGGATCGCCGGACGCCCGCCGGATAGATCATTGTTGAGCAACACCAGGCCGGGGAAGAATCCCTCGACGCCGACGCGGTCCCCCTTGCGCTGGAGCGGCTCCAGGGTAAGGGTGCGCCCGGAGGGGAGTTCGAAGTCGCTGGGCCCCTCCAGGTCGGGGATCAGCGAGCCGATACGCACCTCGAAACCGCTGGCGGCGATCAGGTCGCACAAGGTGCGCACGTTCTCCAGATAGAAGAGGTTGCGGGTGTGGCTCTCGGGGATCAGCAGCAGGTCGCACGCCTCGGGGCAGACCCGCTCCACCGCCGACTGGAGGGCGTGGACGCAGAGCGGATGGAAGGCGGGATTGAGGTTGTTGAAGCCGGCCGGGAAGAGATTGGTGTCCACCGGGGCGAGCTTGAAACCGGCGTTGCGCAGGTCCACCGAGGCGTAGAAGGGGGCGGGGGTGCGCTGCCACTGGCTGCGGAACCACGCCTCGATTCGCGCCTGGCACGCCAGCAGGTGGGATTCGATCTCCAGCAGCGGGCCGGTGGGTGCGGTAGTCAGACAGGGGACGGCGTTGGGGAGGTTCAGGCTCATGACTTTCCGTTGAGTACTGCGCGTGGGAAACCGGTGATTTATAGCATAGGCAGCGGCCGGAGAAGCCTCTCCCCGTATGGGAGAATTCGCCAATCGGGGCACACCGGCAGGGCGAGCCGACACCCGGCCCCACAGTAACCGCTTGAATGGAATTGAGTATTTACAATCCCCGAAGGAATACTGTATTTTGAACCGATAATACCTCCAACCACTAGATGTTGGGCCTCGCCACCCGTAGCGCAGGAGCCGCAGAGGACGCAAGTGGAGACCTTCGATCCCGCAACCGACCTCACCGGCCTGAAGGTCATGGTGGTGGATGACTCCCCCGCCATCCGCGACCACACCGGGCGCATCCTCCTCGACGCCGGCTGTCGGGTCACTGCGGTGGCCGATGGTTACCACGCGCTGACCGCCATCGTCGACCAGCGGCCCGACCTGATCCTCGCCGACATCGCCATGCCGCGCCTCGACGGCTATCAGCTCTGTACTCTGGTGAAGAACCACCCGCTGTTTCTCGACACCCCCGTGCTACTGCTCACCGGCGGACGGGACCTGGGCCAGCGCGCCCGCGCCCGCGGGGTTCGCGCCGACGCCTGGCTGGAGAAGCCCACCGACCGCGGGCGACTGCTCGCCGCCGTGGCGCGCCACCGCCATGCCCCCCCGGAACCCCGCTGATGGATATCGACTACGGACTGCTCGAGTCGTGGCTGAAGGAACCGGGAAGCCCCGTCGACGGGCTGCCACCCCCTCCCCATGAAGAGGGCGAGGAGCCCCTGGCGGCCGTCGCGGCGCGGCTCCGCCCCCCCTTCCAGGCCGCCCTGATCGGCTGGTACGACGGGCGCCACCGCCGCCGCGCGCTGACCGCCCTGGATCGGGTGCTGGAGCAACTGGAGGGCGCCACCCGGCGGGAGCCGAACCGCCGTCTCTGGTGGGTGGCACGCGGCGTGGTGGAGGCGCTGCTCCACGAAGGACTGGCGGCGGACGACGCCCTGAAGCTCCTCTTCGGCCGCCTCGACCGCCAGCTGAAGCAGGTGGCGCAGACCGGGGAGGGGGCGATCCCGCCCCACGAGCTGGAGGGCGAACTACTCGCCCGCCTCACCACCGCCACCGCCGGCGGGGAGCGGCTGCAGGCGATCCGCCGCACCTTCGACCTGGGCGAGGAGCTGCCGGTGCGCCGGGAGAGCCGCGACAGCGGCGCCCTGCCCGGCCGCCACGCCGCCAAGCTGCTGCACACCGTCGCCGCCGCCATCAAGGAAGACCTCGACGGTGTCAAGGAGGCGCTGGAGCGGATCGGCCGCGACGGCGGCGCGGCGCGCGGACTCGCTCCCCACCTGGAGACCCTCGCCCGCCTCGGCGACACGCTGGAGATGCTCGGCATGGCCGTCCCCCGCCGGGCGGTGGAGGAGCAGTTGGCCATCCTGCGCGCGATCCACCACGGGCAGCGACGCCCCGATGAGGTGGAGCTGGTGGAGATGACCGGCGCGCTGCTCTTCGTCGAGAGCGCCCTCGACGGCCTGATCGGCAGCTGCGCCGACCTGGAGGAGTGGGGAGAGCGGGTACTCACCACCCTTCACCAAATCCGCGACGGCAATCTCCACCAACACCCGGATCGCGACCCGCTCTCCGCCCTGGAGTACCGCCGGGTCACCGCCGTGGTACTCCACCAGAGCGCCATCGAACTCTCCGGCGCCCTCGACGCGACACGGCTCCTCGCCGAAGGCGAGACCCGCCAGGTGGAGGAGGTGGCCGCACGACTGGAGGGGATCCAGGGCGCGCTGGCCATGCTCCAGCGCCCGAAGGCGGCGGGGCTGTTCGGCATCCTCGGCCGCCAACTGGCACCCATCGCCCGCGAGCCCTCCACCGACCGCCTGCAACGACTCCTCCAGGCGCTGCACGAGGCGGGCCGCTATCTGGAGACCGCAGAGGAGGACCGCTCCGATGCCGAGCAGCGCCTCGACCATGCCCTGGAACTCGCCTCCCGCCTCGACGAGGCGGTGACGGAAAGCGCCGACACGACGGCCGCCCCTTCACTCTCCACCGCCGTCTGACCCTCTCCCGCCGAAACCAGACAACGCCTGACCGGCAACGAGTAGGGTGGATAAGCGACAGCGCATCCACCGGAACAGAGGCAGCGGCCAGCGGGGGGGGGCTCCGCCCTATCCAACCGGCGCTCTACGGCGCCTTCGGGACAACGCCCCCAAACCGAGGTTTTCCAACGGCTTGGTGGATGCGCTATCGCTTATCCACCCTACGGCGCCACCCACCTATGCGGTTATTCCAATTGCATTGTCTGGATGGAGGAAGGCTCCACGGCTCCCCAATCTGGGGCGTACCAACCGCGCTCCACCGCCTTGGCGAATGACGACCAATTCCACTCGGCAGGGTGACGGGCGTAACCGTGCTTTACCGGATTGAAGTGGATGTAGTCCACGTGGGCGCGCCAGTCCCGCTCGTCGCGGATTTGATGCTCCCAGAATCGGCGCTGCCACACCGGCCGCTCGTTTCGCCGATTGGTTCGCGGGTCGAGGTGGCGTGAAGTGAATTTCTTGATCTCCCGCCAGCGGCCGGAGTAATCGTCGTCTCCCTCAGGCAATCGCCACAGGGCGTGTACGTGATCCGGCAACACAACGATCGCCTCCACTTCGAAAGGGCGATCCCGTCGAACCCGGCGGAAGGCTTCACGAAGAATGCCCACCCGCTCTTCACAGTCGAACCAAGCGATTCGGTGGTAGGCGACGACGGTGAAAAAGTAGGTTGCCCCCGCCTGAATCGAGCGACGGTAATTACCCATGGCACGCCCTCGTAGGGTGGATAAGCGACAGCGCATCCACCAAAACGGGGGCAGCGGCCACCCAACGGGGATCGCTCTATCCGACCGGCGCTCTACCATGCTTTAGGGCGACGCCCCCTGACCGGCCAATAGCGGAGGTTTTACCGCGGTTTGGTGGATGCGCTATCGCTTATCCACCCTACTGCGCCGATAAACGATTTGGAACAACGAAGAAACCCCGACAAAGCGGGGCCATTTAGCGGCAGCAAAACCGAATCAGTGCCGCGTCTTCGTCGCCGCCGCCTTCTTCTTCACGGCGGCCTTTTTCTTCGGCGTCACCGCCTTCTTCTTCGCTGCGGCCTCCTTCTTCGGTGCCGCCGCCTTCTTCTTCGCAGCGGCTTCCTTCTTCGGCGCCGCCGCCTTCTTCTTCGCGGCAGCCTCTTTCTTCGGCGCTGCCGCCTTCTTCTTCGCGGCAGCCTCTTTCTTCGGCGCTGCCGCCTTCTTCTTCGCGGCAGCCTCCTTCTTCGGTGCCGCCACCTTCTTCTTCGCGGCAGCCTCTTTCTTCGGCGCTGCCGCCCTCTTCTTCGCGGCAGCCTCCTTCTTCGGCGCCGCCGCCTTCCCGCTCAACTCCCCCGCTGCCATCGCGTCGGTCAGCGCAACGATGGCAGAGAAGATGTCGGCGATCTCCCCGGTTCCGTCGATCTCATGGAGAATGCCCATCATCTTGTAATACTGCACCAGCGGCTTGGTCTGCGCCTCGTAGACCCGCAGGCGGTTGCCGATGGTCTCCTCGTTGTCGTCGGCACGGTGCATCAGCTCGCCGCCGCACTTGTCGCACTGGTCCTCCAGGCGGGGCGGCGAGGTGTAAATGTTGTACATCTGGTGGCAATCGCGGCAGGTGCGCCGGCCGGTGAGCCGCTGCATCAGGATCTCGAAATCGATGTCGATCAGCAGCGCCAGGTCCAGCGGCTGACCAAGCTCTTCGAGCATCCGGTCGAGGGCCTCGGCCTGGGGAATGTTGCGGGGGAAACCATCCAGGATGAAGCCGCCTTGCGCGTCTTCCAGGGTCAGGCGATTACGGATCATCGCCAGCACGATCTCGTCGGAAACCAGCTGACCGGCATCCATCGCCGCCTTCGCCTGCACCCCCAGCGGGGTCCGCTCCCGCACCTCGGCGCGCAGCAGGTCGCCGGTGGAGACCTGCGGGATGTGGTATCGGCCGGCCAGCTGTTTCGCCTGAGTTCCCTTGCCCGAGCCCGGCGCACCCAACAAGACGATTCGCATCGAGTTCCCCCTCTCTCGTTATCCGACACCGCGAGCCCGCCACGGCCCTGAGCGGAGCCATTAATTTTTTTGATTCCCGTAAAGGTACGTTGGCCTTTGAATCAAGTCAACGCAGAGTATGATAATGGCAACCCACTAGGCAACCGGGGCGCTTGACATCCCGGCAACAGGCCTTCACGACGCCCTCCGCAGCGAGCATCATGAGCCAGATTCCAGACTTCACCGACGCCGAGAAGTGGATCGTCTCCACCACCCTGAAGGAGCGCTACCGCGAAGAGGTGCCCTTCGACGAGGTGGTCACCGAGATGCGCCTCAACCCCATGAGCAGCGAGATGGCGGAGTGCCCCGCCGTCTACTGGGAGCGCGACACCTGCCACTTCATCATCGTCAAGGTCGCCGAGGGGCGCTATCGCGCCCAGTTCTTCTACCGCATCCACCGCCCCTACGGCACCGGCATCGAGGAGTTCGACGACCTCACCGAGTGCGCCGTGACCCTGCTCCAGGTGCAGGCCGATCACACCGCCCGGGAGCGCGAGGCCGAGGAGAAGGCGGCCGGTGCGCCATAGCCCGCGCCATTGGCCCGCGGCCCACCGAGTTTTCATTGTCCGATTAATCACAAGAACGTGTAGATAGAGGGGAGCAATCCATGCCGAAGAACGCGTTTTACGCCCAGTCCGGCGGCGTCACCGCCGTGATCAACGCCTCCGCCTGCGGCGTCATCGAGACCGCCCGCAAACACCCCGAGCAGATCGGTAAGGTCTACGCCGGCCGCAACGGCATCATCGGCGCGCTGACCGAGGACCTGATCGACACCAGCGCCGAGTCCGACGCCGACATCGCCGCCCTCAAGCACACCCCCTCCGGCGGCTTCGGCTCCTGCCGCTTCAAGCTCAAGAGCCTGGAGGACAACAAGCGCGAGTACGAGCGGCTGATCGAAGTCTTCAAGGCCCATGACATTGGCTACTTCTTCTACAACGGCGGCGGCGACTCCGCCGACACCTGCTACAAGGTCTCCCAGCTCTCCGAGAAGATGGGTTTCCCGGTGCAGGCGATCCACGTGCCGAAGACCGTCGACAACGACCTGCCGATCACCGACAACTGCCCCGGCTTCGGCTCGGTGGCCAAGTACATCGCCGTCTCCACCCTGGAGGCGTCGTTCGACGTCCGTTCGATGGCCGCCACCTCCACCAAGATCTTCGTCATCGAGGTGATGGGCCGCCACGCCGGCTGGATCGCCGCCGCCGGCGCGCTGGTCGAGGACAACGGTATCCCGGTAGTCACCCTCTTCCCCGAGGTGGAGTTCGACCAGGAGAAGTTCCTCGCCGCGGTGAAGGCCAAGGTGGAGGAGCACGGCTTCTGCACCATCGTCGTCTCCGAGGGCTGCCACTGGCCCGACGGCAAGTTCCTCGCCGAGCAGGGCACCCGCGACTCCTTCGGCCACGCCCAGCTGGGCGGCGCCGCCCCGGTGGTCGCCAACATGATCAAGGAGGCGCTCGGCTACAAGTTCCACTGGGCGGTGGCCGACTACCTGCAGCGCGCCGCGCGCCACCTCGCCTCCGAGTCCGACGTCGCGCAGGCCTACGCGCTGGGCGAGGCCGCCGTGCAGAAGGCGGTCGAGGGCAAGAACTCGATCATGCCCACCGTGGTCCGCGAGTCCTCCAACCCTTACAAGTGGAGCATCGGCGAAGCGCCGCTCTCCGAGGTGGCCAACGTCGAGAAGATGATGCCGATGGACTTCATCAGCGAGGACGGCTTCGGCATCACCGACGCCTGCAAGGAGTACCTCTACCCGCTGATCAAGGGCGAGGCCTACCCGCCCTACACCGACAAGGGCATGCCCGACTACGTCACGCTGAAGCATGTGGCGGTGCCGAAGAAGCTCGACACCTTCGAGCTCTGATCGTCACGAAATGAGGGGGACCCTGACGGTCCCCTTTTTTGTGTCCGCATCATCGTGCTGACACAACGCCGAATGAATAATCAGGCGATTGAGGGATTGGCTCCGTGCCTGCACGGGAACGCCCCGAAGCCGCCGCAACAACCGACTTTCGTAACAGCAACCAACTAAGGGGGAACGACAAGATGGAAACAGGTTTGATCTTCGCCATCGTCTGCGGTGGCCTGGCCATCGCCTACGGGGCCTGGTCGGTCAAATGGATCCTGGCGCAGCCTACCGGCTCCGACCGGATGCGTGAGATCTCCGACGCGGTCCAGGAAGGCGCCAGCGCCTACCTCAACCGCCAGTACACCACCATCGGCATGGTCGGCGCGGTGCTCTTCGTACTGCTCGGCTTCTTCATCGGCTGGACCACCGCGGTCGGCTTCCTGATCGGCGCGATCCTCTCGGGTGCCGCCGGCTACATCGGCATGAACATCTCGGTGCGCTCCAACGTGCGTACCGCGGAGGCGGCCAAGCAGGGGATCAACCCGGCGCTGCAGATTGCCTTCCGCGGCGGTGCCATCACCGGCATGCTGGTGGTCGGCCTCGGCCTGCTCGGCGTTGCCGGCTACTACGCCGTGCTCACCGGCGTGATGGGCATGGACACCGACCACACCGTCCACGCCCTGGTCGGCCTCGGCTTCGGCGGCTCGCTGATCTCGATCTTCGCCCGACTGGGCGGCGGCATCTTCACCAAGGGTGCCGACGTCGGCGCCGACATCGTCGGCAAGGTCGAGGCGGGCATCCCCGAGGACGACCCGCGCAACCCGGCGGTGATCGCCGACAACGTGGGCGACAACGTCGGCGACTGCGCCGGCATGGCCGCCGACCTGTTCGAGACCTACGCGGTGACCGTGATCGCCACCATGCTGCTCGGCGGCCTGCTGGTCACCGGCGACGGCGGCAAGGCGGTGCTCTACCCGCTGGTGCTCGGCGGCGCCTCGATCATCGCCTCGGTGATCGGCACCTTCTTCGTCCAGGCCAAGGAGGGGGGCAAGATCATGAACGCCCTCTACCGCGGCCTGATCGTCGCCGGCGTGCTCGCCGCGGTGGCCTTCTACCCGATCACCACCTACATGCTGGGCGAGAGCCTGACCATCAGCGGCGAGGTGGTCTCCACCTTCAACCTCTACGCCACCGCGATGATCGGTCTGGCGCTGACCGCCGCCATGGTGGTGATCACCGAGTACTACACCGCCACCGAGTACGCGCCGGTGCGCCACATCGCCGAGGCCTCCACCACCGGTGACGGCACCAACGTGATCGCCGGCCTGGGCGTCTCGATGAAGTCCACCGCCGCCCCCGTGCTCGCCGTCTGCGCCTCCATCTGGGGCGCCTACGAGCTGGCCGGCCTCTACGGCATCGCCATCGCCGCCACCTCGATGCTCTCCATGACCGGCATCATCGTGGCCCTCGACGCCTACGGCCCGATCACCGACAACGCCGGCGGCATCGCCGAGATGGCCGAGCTGGACGAGTCGGTGCGCAACATCACCGACCCGCTGGACGCGGTGGGCAACACCACCAAGGCGGTGACCAAGGGCTACGCCATCGGCTCCGCCGGCCTGGCCGCCCTGGTGCTGTTCGCCGACTACACCCACGCGCTCGCCGCGGAGGGGGGCACGGCGCTCAACTTCTCGCTGGACAACCACATGGTGATCATCGGCCTGTTCATCGGCGGCCTGGTCCCCTACCTCTTCGGCGCCATGGCCATGGAGGCGGTGGGACGCGCCGCCGGCGGCATCGTCAACGAGGTGCGTCGCCAGTTCAAGGAGAAGCCCGGGATCATGGACCACAGCGAGAAGCCCGACTACGGGCGCGCCGTGGACATGCTCACGGTCGCGGCGATCAAGGAGATGATCATCCCCTCGCTGCTCCCGGTGCTGGTGCCGGTGGTGGTCGGCGTCTTCCTCGGCAAGGAGGCCCTCGGCGGCCTGCTGATCGGCACCATCATCACCGGCATCTTCGTCGCCATCTCGATGACCACCGGCGGCGGTGCCTGGGACAACGCCAAGAAGTACATCGAGGACGGCCACTTCGGCGGCAAGGGCAGTGACGCGCACAAGGCGGCGGTCACCGGCGACACCGTCGGCGACCCCTACAAGGACACTGCCGGCCCCGCCGTCAACCCGCTGATCAAGATCATCAACATCGTCGCGCTGCTGATCGTGCCGCTGATCTGATCGATACGACAAAAACCAAGAAGGGGGCCTCAAGCCCCCCTCTCTTCGGCCGGCTCTTTGAGCCGGCCTTTTTTTTTGGGGGGGGGGGGGCGACGACGTTGTCATTCCCCCTCCAGGGGGATAGGGTTTGTCCATGTCCAC
>NZ_BAAHXB010000091.1:0-22005 GCF_054657215.1 Endothiovibrio diazotrophicus | reverse complement strand
CAGCACCACTCCCGGAGCTGGGTCACGAGTTCGGCGGTGAGGGCGCGTGGGATCATGGGCGAGAGCATAGGTTGTGTAATTTCGGAGTTCAACTCCGAAATTACACAAAATCGAAGGGTGGCCTCGCCCACTTCGCTCGACGAGCGGGGTGCCCGTATCCGATGGACGGACTACTCGTTCCCAACCGTTCCCAACAAGGCGTTGCGGATCTCTCCGCCCGTTCCGCTGCCGGGGTCGGTTTCGGTGCTCTTGCGGGCGAACCACTCCAGTAGCCGGGCGGCGTCTCCGTCCTTCAGCCGCCGTGCGTGGCGGGCATGGTGCAGGGCCTCGTCGAGCCGTTTTCGCGCCAGTGCCGTGAGGGCGGCGGCGATGGCGCGGCGGGCCGCCCTCTCGGCCTGTTGCGGCCGTTCGAGGTTGCAGCCGCAGCGGGGACAGCGGGACGGGTCGCCGAGGCGGGCACGGCAGGCGGGGCAGCGTTCCACGCGTCACCCCTCCAGGTAGTAGAGGAGGTCCGCCAGCTCCTCCAGGGCGATCTTCAAGGCGTTGTCGTCGGCCGTCGCGAGGGCGTCGTTGACCGCTTCGATGTGGTCCACCAGGTCCTCGCGGTCCTCGCTGCCTGCCCCCTCCAGCAGCCGCTCCGCCTTCTCCACCAGGGCGTGCGCCTCCACCCGGCGGCGGCGCTGTTCCGGTTCGCCGCCGCTCTCCTCCTCGTCGGCCCCGCTCAGCGCCGCCACCCGCCGGCGGGCGGCGTCCATCTCGTCGGCCTCGAAGCGGGCGACGGCGTTGTCGATGGTGATCGAGTGTTCCAGTCCGCTCTCCTTCTCGCGGGCGGAGACGTGGAGGATGCCGTTGAGGTCGAGGGAGAAGGTGAGCACGATGACGTTGCCGGCGGGGACGTCGCGCAGGCCCTCGACGGTGAAGCGGCCGATCTCGATGTTGTCGAGGGCGTCGGGGGCCTCGCCCTGGTAGACGTTCACCTCGACCCGCTCCTGTCCGTCGTGGACGGTGGCGAAGGCCTCGCTCTTGGAGACCGGCACCGGCGTGTTGCGGCGGATCAGCGGGATGAAGCAGTAGGGGTAGGGCTGCCCCTCGTGGTCGCAGATGGCCGAGGTGCCGAAGGTGTAGGGGGTGACGTCGATCAGCACCGTGGGGGCGTCGGCACCGGCGATGATGGTGGCCTGGATCGCCGCGCCCATGGCGACGCAGAGGTCGGGGTCGACGTCGCCGCGGGGGGGGATGCCGAGCGCCTCCTCCAGCCGCCGCGCCACCAGCGGGGTGCGGGTGGCGCCGCCCACCAGCAGGACCTCGTCGAGGTCGGAGACGGTCAGGCCGGCCCCGGCGAGGGCGGTGTGTACCGCCTCCAGGGTCTGTTCGACGAACGGCTCGATCATCGCCTCGTACTCCTCGCGCGCCAGCTCCAGATCGAGATGGACCGGCACCCCCTCGCGCTCCAGCAGGTACTCTTCGGCGAGGGTGGCGAAGGGGCGGTCGGAGAGCGCGATCTTGGCGGCCTCGGCGGCGCGCTGGATGCGTGCCATGGCGGCCGGCGAGCCCTCGGCATCGACGCCGTGATGCTCTTTCAGGTGGGCCAGGGCGTGGTCGACGATGCGGCGGTCGAAGTCGTCGCCCCCCAGGTGGTTGTCGCCGTGGCTGGCCAGCACCTCCACCACGTCGCCCTCGAGGTTGACCACCGAGACGTCGAAGGTGCCGCCTCCGAGGTCGAAGACCAGCACCTTGCGCGCCCCCTGGTGGCCGCTCTCGTAGGCGAGCGCGGCGGCGGTGGGCTCGTTGATGATCCGCACCACCTCCAGCCCGGCGATCTCCCCCGCCTCCCGGGTGGCCTGGCGTTGGGCATCGGAGAAGTAGGCGGGGACGGTGATCACCGCCTTGCCGACCGTCTCCCCGCCGAGGTTCGCCTCGGCGACCCCCTTGAGGTGGCGCAGGAGCAGTGCGGAGACCTCCTGCGGGGTGTACTCCTGGCCGGCCATCGGCAGCCGCACCGCCTCGCCCATGCGGCGTTTGACCGAGCGGATGGTCCGTTCCGGGTAGAGGGGGTACTGGTTCTTCGCCGCCGCCCCCACCAGCAGGGCACCGTCGTCGGCGATGCCCACCACCGAGGGGAGGATGCGCTGGTCGGCGGTGACCGGCAGCACCTCCACCCGCCCGTCGCGGACCAGCGCCACCTCGGAGTTGGTGGTGCCCAGGTCGATGCCGATGATGATCTCGCTCATGGTGTTGGATTCCTTCGGTGGACGACGACCTCCGCCAGGCGCAGCGGCTCGCCGAGGTGGAGCCAGCCGCTGCGCAGCTCCTCCAGCACGATCCCCTCCGGCACCGTCTCCTCCTCGCCGTCGGCGGCGCGGGTGGCGGCCACCTTCATGCGGTGGGGGTCGAGGGGACGGCCGAGGGTGGCGATGCGCTCCAGGCGGTGGGCGTGGAAGAGCTCTTCGAGGCGCCGCCGGGTGAGGGTCTGCCCCTCCACCAGGCTGGCGATGAAACGCCCCTCGGCGGGGACCAGGCGGGCCAGGGGCGAGGGGTGGTGGCGGTCGGCGGCGCGCAGTCCCGCCTCCAGCCGGTCGTGGAGGTCGAGCAGCTCCAGCAGCAGCCGTCGCTCGGCGCGGCGCGGCGCGGCGGCGGCCTCCTCGCGTGCGCGCTCCAGGTCGCGGGCGAGGCGCTCGTTGTGCTCCTGGAGGAGGGCGACCAGGCCGCGTTGCTCCTCCAGCCCGCCCTTGAACTGCCGCGCCTCCAGCCGGACCTCGTTTTTCAGGGCGGCCATTTCGGCGAGTAGGGTGTGCAGGTCGGGGGGCTCGTCGGCGGGGGGCGGTGTCGCCTCCCACTCGTCGAGAGAGGCGGCGAGTTCCGCCAACAGCCGTTCTTTCTCTTCGGGACTCATCTCGCTCGGCTCCGGGCTCAGCCGTCGGTCAGCAGCCGCCGCAGGCGGGCGGCGTCGATGGGGCGCGGCGGGCCGCCGATATCGCCGAGGGCCGCCACCACCTCGCCGATGGTCGGCGGGGTGGTGTCGAACAGGGCGTGGGCGAGGCGGCTACGGTGGTTGCGCAACTGCTCGTAGGCGGCCTGGATCGCCTCGAAACGGGTGCGGTCGCGCTCCGGCGGGCAGTCGCGGACCGCCGCCAGATAGGCCGCGCGCACCGCCTCGTCGTCGGCGTCGCGGGGAAGGCCGAGGAGGGTGTAGGGGTCAGTCGTCATCGAACAGGTTCCGTTGTGCCGGCGCGGGGTCGCGCGGCTTGCGGCGCGGCTTGGCGGGGGTGGGGCGGGCGGGGGAAGGTTCGGGGCGTCGCCGCGGGGGCGGCAGGGGCGGCAGGCCTCCCAGGGTCATCATCTCGATGATCGCCTCGATCAGCCGCTGTTTGCCGACCGCGTTCTCCAGTTCGCGCACCAGCGGCTTGCCCAGTACCCGGTTCATCTCCTGGAGGAACGCCTTCTCCCCCAACTGCTCGACCATCGTCTCCATCTCCCGGCGCGCCTCCGCGGGCGATGGCGGTTCGGCCAGGTCGTCCCATAGCTCGTCCTCGTCCTCGTCTTCCTCGTCCCACCCCTCGAAGTCGTCGAAGGGGGTGGCGACGGCCCGCAGGAGCCGCTCGATGGCGACGGCGGTGCGCAGGTCGCCGCCGTCGCGGGCCATCACCAGCGCCTGGTGCAGGGCCTCCTCGGTGCGCTTCGGGAGATGGGACGGCCGGTCGCCGTGGCGGGCGAGCGTCTCGTAGTAGACGAAGACCGGGGCATCCGGCCAACGCTTGCGCGCGCCCGCCGCGCAGATGCGCACCAGGGTCCGGGCGCCGCAGCGCTCGAACGCCTCGCATACCAGCCGGCTGTCGGCCTCGCCGAGGGAGGCCCGCAGCGCTTTTTCCAGGGGGCGCTGCAGGAGCTCCAGCAGGCCGTGGAGTTCGTGTTCTTCCGCCTCCAGGGCGGTCACCGCCCGGGCGAGGGCCACCACCTCGGCGCCGTCGAGGCGTTTGGGCGGCGCAACGCCCAGTTCGGCGAGGGTGTGGGGGATCGGCAGCCGGTTGCGCCGCAGCTCCAGCACGAGGTGGAGCAGGCCGGGCGGGCCGCCGCCGACCAGCGCCAACCCCTCGTCGAGCAGGGCGGTGCCCTCCTTTCGCGTCCCGCTGCCGCGGTGGGCGGCGAGCGCCTGCAGAAAGTGCAGCGCCGCCCGGTCGGCCGGTTCGCGCAGCCACTCCGCGGCGGCGCTCAGCTCCCGTTGCGCCGCCGCGGACTTGTTGGCCGCCACCTGCTTGCGGGCGTGGGCGAGGTGGGCGCGGCCGAGCAGGGCATGCACGCGCGGATTGATCGGGTCGAGCGCCAACACCCGGCGGGCGTAGCCCGCGGCCTTCTTGAAGGCTCCGCCCGCCACCGCCGTCTCCAGCGCCCGCAGCAGCACCTCGGCGTCCTCCGGGAAGCGCTCCAGCGCCGCGGCCACGGTGGCCCGTGCCTCCTTCAGCTCAGCGGCGGCGAGCTGCGCCCGGACCAGCCTCAGGTAGCTGTCGCGATGGCCGGGGTCGAGCCGCAGGCTCCGCTCCAGCCACTCCCGCTCCAGCGGACCGAGGCCCTCCTCGCCGAGCGGTCCCCGCGCGTCGTCCACCAGCCGGCGCAGGATCAGTGCCGCCTTCAGTCGCGCGTCGGGTCCCTGCTGCTCTCCGTATTCGTAGTCGTCGGCCAGATCGAGCCAGGCCGTCTCGGCATCGGGCCCGAAGCCTTCCAACTCGTCGGCGAGCGCGTCGAGGCGGGTCTCCTCCGCCGCGGGGAGAGCGCCGAAGGCTCGGCCGTAGCGCGCCCATTGGGGCGGGGGGAGGTGGGGCAGCAGCCGCCGGCCGAGGGCCTCGGCCGTCCCCGCCGGGAAGAGACGGCGCTGCTCGATGAGCAGCCCGAGCAGGGCGGCGGGGGCGGGTCGTTCGCCCAGCGCGGCGAGCTTGAGCAGGAGGGGGATGGTCTTGGGCTCGATCCCCTTGAGGTCCAGCACCAGGCGGCGCATCCCGTCGTCCAGCGGGTGGAGTGCCGTCAGCCACTGCGGGGAGGGCAGGGTGGCCGCGCGCACCGCCGCCGCGAGACGGCCGAAGGGGCCGTCGGCGGTGATCTTCGCCACCGCCCGTTGCGCCTCCGCCGGCGCCTCGGTCGCCGTGTTCAACGCCTTGAGCAGCGGGCGCAGTTCACGCAGGGGGGAGCGGAACGGGATGCTCGCGGCCGCCGCATCCGCGGCGGCCGCATCCCCCCGCCCGAAGGCGGCGAACGCCTCCAGGGCGGCGGTGCGGTGGCGCAGCAGGGGGGTGTCGGCGGGTAGCCCGGCCAGCGCCTCGTCGGAGGCGGCGAGCAGGGCGGTGGCGATGCGCGGCTCCAACCCCTTCAACGCCGCGGGCTCGGGGTAGGCGATATAGAACCGCACCGCCTCCGCGGCATGGCCGCCGGCCAGCAACAGCGCCAGCTGGTCCTCGGCGGGCGGCGGTACGCCGCACCGTTCGGCCCGGTTGTCCCACAGCGCCAACGCCTCCTTGACCATCCCCTTGGCGGCCAGCTCCCGGGCGCGTCCGGCATACCCCTCGGCCAGACCGTCGAGCCACTCCGGGCGGCGCTCCCGCTTCAGCAGCTCCTTGTAGAGTTCCACTGCCTCGCGGAAATGGCCCGCCTCCTTCGCGCCGGAGGCGCGTTGGTCCAGGGTCGGGGTGTCGAGGGCCGTGGGCGCCCCACGGCCCGTTTTGCGGTTCTTCTCTTTGCGGCGTGCCATGCTGGGCTTCGCGAAGCGAGTGGACGGAAATCGAAGGGCGCAGTCTAGCCGATCGGGAGTGCCCACGCACGGGCCGCGGGGGGGAAAGGGTTGTTCGGAATCTCCGCGGGATTGTCGCGTTTGTTACAAGGTGGTCGAATAAAAGTTTAATTGAATCAATTGGTTGTAGTTGGTGCGTTCGTTGCTACGTGTGATTCCAAGACCCTGATTTCGGAGCCGAGCGTCACCATGAAAGCGAAAGAGATTGCCGAACTGCTCGACGAGCCGGCCTGCGAGCACAACAACAAGGCCAAGTCGGGCTGCTCCAAGCCCAAGCCCGGCGCCGCCGCCGGCGGCTGCGCCTTCGACGGGGCGCAGATCGCGCTGTTGCCCATCGCCGACGTGGCGCACGTGGTCCACGGTCCCATCGCCTGTGCCGGCTCCTCCTGGGAGAACCGCGGCACCCGCTCCACCGGCCCCGACCTCTTCCGCATCGGCATGACCACCGACCTCACCGAGCAGGACGTGATCATGGGCCGCGGCGAGAAGCGGCTGTTCCACTCCATCAAGCAGGCGATCGACGACTACGCCCCGGCGGCGGTGTTCGTCTACAACACCTGCGTGCCGGCGCTGATCGGCGACGACGTCGACGCGGTCTGCCGCGCCGCCACCGAACGCTGGGGCACCCCGGTGGTGCCGGTGGACGCCGCCGGCTTCTACGGTACCAAGAACCTCGGCAACCGCCTTGCCGGCGAGGCGATGCTCAAGTACGTGATCGGCACCGCCGAGCCGGAGCCGGTGCCCGCCGAGCTGCAGCGCGAGGGGATCACCGTCCACGACGTGTCGATGATCGGCGAGTACAACATCGCCGGCGAGCTGTGGCACGTGCTGCCGCTGTTCGACGAGCTGGGGCTGCGGGTGCTCGCCACGCTGTCCGGCGATTCGCGCTTCCGCGAGATCCAGACCATGCACCGCGCCGAGGCGAGCATGGTGGTCTGCTCCAAGGCGGTGCTCAATGTCGCCCGCAAGGTGCAGTCCAACTACGGCGTGCCGTGGTTCGAGGGGAGCTTCTACGGCGTCGCCGACACCTCCAACGCGCTGCGCGACTTCGCCCGGCTGATCGACGACCCCGACCTCACCGAACGGACCAACGCGCTGATCGCCCGCGAGGAGGCGCGCATCGACGCGGCCCTGGAGCCGTGGCGCGAGCGGCTGCGCGGCAAGAAGGCGCTGCTCTACACCGGCGGGGTGAAGTCCTGGTCGGTGATCTCCGCCCTCCAGGACCTGGGGATGAAGGTGGTCGCCACCGGCACCAAGAAGTCCACCGAAGAGGACAAGAAGCGTATCCGCGAGCTGATGGGCGAGGAGGCGAAGATGCTGGAGGAGGGGAGCCCCAAGGCGCTGCTCGACACCATGCGCGAATACGACGCCGACCTGCTGATCGCCGGCGGGCGCAACATGTACACCGCGCTGAAGGCGCGGGTGCCGTTCCTCGACATCAACCAGGAGCGCGAGTTCGGCTACGCCGGCTACGAAGGGATGTTGGAACTGGCCCGGCAGATCGCGCTGACCATCGAGAGCCCGGTGTGGCAGTCGGTGAAGAAGCCGGCGCCGTGGCAGTCCAGCATCGGCGCCCACGGCCAGCAGCCGGTGGGATGAGGACGCCCCTGCCTTCCCTGTAGGAGCGGCCCCTAGGCCGCGATTCCTGTAGGAGCGGCCCTTAGGCCGCGATCGGGCGAAGTGAGGCGCCGAGGGGCCTTCCGGCGGGTTTCTTTCAACCCGGCGGGAGCCACGGAAAGGGCGCCATCGCGGCCTAGGGGCCGCTCCTACAGGGGGCGGCGGTGCAATCGGATACGAAACAGGTGAGAGAACATGGCCGAGATCATCAAGCGTAAAAAAGCCCTCGCGGTGAACCCCCTCAAGGCGTCCCAGCCCCTCGGTGCCGCGCTCGCCTTCCTCGGCATCAACCGCACCATGCCGATGTTCCACGGCTCCCAGGGCTGCACGGCGTTCGCCAAGGTCTTCTTCGTGCGCCACTTCCGCGAGCCGATCCCGCTGCAGACCAGCGCCATGGAGCAGGTCAGCTCGGTGATGGGCGCCGACGACAACGTCATCGAGGGGCTCGACACCATCTGCACCAAGTCGAAGCCGGCGATGGTCTCGGTGATCAGCACCGGCCTTTCGGAGACCCAGGGCTCGGACCTCAACCGCATCGTCAAGGAGTTCCGCGCCAAGCACCCGGAGCACGCCGACATCCCGGTGGTGTGGGTCAACGCCCCCGACTACAGCGGCTGCCTCGACACCGGCTTCGCCGCCGCCCTCGGCGCCATCGTCGACCAGTTGGTGCCCGAGTCGGGGACCACCCCCGGCGCGCGCAAGCGCCAGGTGAACGTGCTTGCCGGCCCCTCCCTCACCCCCGGCGACCTGGAGGTGGTGAAGGAGATGGTGGAGTCCTTCGGCCTGCGCCCGCTGGTGCTGCCCGACCTCTCCGACTCCCTCGACGGCCACCTGATCGACGCCGACTTCTCGCCGGTCACCGTCGGCGGCACCCCGGTGAGCGACATCCCGCTGCTCGGCGACTCGGCCGCCACCCTGGTGATCGGCCAGTCGCTCTACGGCGTCGCCGACAAGCTGCACAAGAAGACCGGGGTGCCCGACTACCGCTTCCCCCACCTGTTCGGCCTGGAGGCGGTGGACGCCTTCGTCGCCGCGCTGCACGAGATCTCCGGCGAGCCGGTGCCGCCGCGGCTGGAGCGCCAGCGCGCCCAGCTCCAGGACACCATGGTCGACACCCACTTCATGCTCGGTCAGGCGCGGGTGGCGGTGGCCCTCGACCCCGAGCTGCTCTGCGCCTTCGCCGACCTGTTGCAGGGGATGGGTGCCGAGGTGGTGGCCGCGGTCGCCCCGGCGCGCGGCCCCGGCCTGGAGGCGATCGCCACCGAGGCGGTGAAGATCGGCGACCTGGAGGACCTGGAGTGCGCTGCCAAGGAGGCCCGCGCCCAGCTGATCATCGGCAACTCCCACGCCGCGCAGAGTGCCGACCGTCTCGGCCTGCCGCTGCTGCGCACCGGCTTCCCGCAGTGGGATCGCCTCGGCGGCTACCAGCGGGTGTGGGTCGGCTATCGCGGCACCCGCCAGGCGCTCTTTGATCTGGCCAACCTGATGCTGACCGACCACAGCCACTCCATCGCACCCTACCGTTCCATCTACAAAATGCCGGAGACCATGGGCCATGAGCGTTCGACGTCACCTGCAACTCATTGACGACGACGTGGAGCTGGGCGACGACGCCCTGCGCGTCGCCTTCGCCACCACCGACCGCCGCCGGGTCGACCAGCATTTCGGCTCGGCCCGCTCCTTCGTCCTCTACGACGTGGGTGTCGACGGCCACCAGATGATCGGGGTGAGCGAGTTCGGCTCGTTGGCCCAGGACGGCAACGAGGCGAAGCTCTCCGACAAGTTCCGCCTGCTCGAAGGGGTCGACGCGGTCTACTGCGCGGCGGTCGGTCACTCGGCGGTGCAGCAGCTATTGGCCCGCGGCATCCAGCCGATCCGCGTCCCCGAAGCGACCGCCATCGAGGAGCTGATCGGCGACCTCCAGCGCGAACTGGCCGGCGACCAGCCGCCGCCGTGGCTGGCGCGGCTGCGCCGCCAGAAGGGCGAGAGCACCGACCGCTTCGCCGAGATGGAGGAGGAGGGGTGGGAAGAGTAGTGCCGTACTTGCTCCGGCGCCTGGTCAAGGTGCATTCCCGTAGGGCGGATTAGCGCCAGCGTAATCCGCCGGGATCGGGGGCACCTTCGCCGAAGGCAGCTTCGACGTGGCGGATTACGCTGGCGCTAATCCGCCCTACGAAAGACTCAACACAATCCCAACGGGAGCTTAGAAATGTCTGATGTGATGATTGCCGCCGACGACCCGATCCTGGAGTCCGATTTCATGGTCGAGATGGTGCGCCAGATGCGCGCCCTGGACAGCTACGGGGTGTGGGAGGGGCTGCCCACCAACGAGCTGCTCGACCCCTTCGTGCTGACCAAGGAGCGCAAGCGCGAGATCCCGGTGGTGGGCGATCCCGACGAGGAGACCCTCTCCCGGGTGCAGGCGTTCTACAACGCCATCGCGGTGCTGATCGAGAAGGAGTGCGGCAAGATGGCCGTGCCGATGGTCCACCTCAGCCACGAGGGCTTCGGCCGCGCGCTGATCACCGTCGGCAAGCTGGTGGTGATGGACAGGACCCTGCGCGACGTCCACCGCTTCGGCTTCGAGTCCGCCTCGAAGATGAAGACCGAGGCCGACAAGCTGCTCTCGGTGGCCGTCGAAATCATCGGCGAGCACTCCGACGTCGCCGGGATGTAGGCGCCTCGGATAGGCCCTGGAAATTTACGCGGAGAACGCAGAGACGCAGAGTGCGCAGAGATTCGAAGGGCGTTCGCATTCCGTATTTCTTCTCTGCGTTCTCTGCGCCTTTGCGATCTCTGCGTCCATCACGAGGAGTTTGGAAAAATGACCGAAGACGAGTTGAAGGCGCTGCGCAAAGAGGTGAAGAAGGCCAAGCGGATCGCCACCGAGAAGGCGGGCGAGGTGCATGACCTGGTGGAGGATCGGCTACCGGCCGCCTTCGAGGAGATCCCGGCGCTGGCCAAAGAGTGCTACGACGCCTGCGCCGCCTGGAAAGAGGCCAACGATCGCCTGGAGGCCGCCGAGGCGGCGGGCTGATTTTTTGGGCAGGGGATGAAAAACGCGGAGAACGCAAAGACGCGGAGAACGCAGAGATGAACCGGCAATGCATGAGATTGGGAAGGCGCGCCTTCCGTGGGCGGCGCTCGTTCAGGATCGAATATTCTCTTTTCTTTGCGTTCTCTGCGTCTTTGCGTTCTCCGCGTTGATCACGAGCTTTTGATTATTTGTTTGATATTTCTTAAGGCACTGGAGAGAACGATGAGTGAGACGATTACCGGTATCACCCGCGGCGGGACCGAGTGGACCCCCGCCTTCGTGGTGTCGATCAACCAGAAGACCTGCATCGGCTGCGGCCGCTGCTACAAGGTCTGCCCCCGCGACGTCTTCGACCTGATCGAGCGCGAGATCGATGAGGACGACGAGGATTACGATGACGATTTCGACGACGACGTCGCCATGGTGATGACCATCAAGGACGCCATGGACTGCATCGGCTGCCAGGCCTGCGCCAAGGTCTGCCCGAAGCAGTGCCACACCCACGAGCCTTCGGGTCTCGCCGCCTGAGTGCTTTGAGGGTCGCTCCCGCTGCGGGAGCGGCCCTCCCCCGTTTCAACGGGTCGCCGTCCTCCCCGGGTCCATCCCTTCGTCGATTTCGCGACAATTGTCGCAACTCCTACCCTTTCCACCCTCTTTTGCGACAATTTCAGGACGGATCGCCGCCGATTCCGTGAATCGAATACGCGAATTCTTTACCTGTCTGTAGTGGCTCTCACGTCTTTTCTGTCGGGTATCCCTTATTTTTATGTAGGAATTGGCCGACTCTTTGCACTATCTCCACCATTTCGTCATCCGATTGTCATCTTGAGGGGAGGGTCGGCAATGGAGGAAACGCTCACCGCAAGCCAGGTACAGGCCCATCTCGATCTCATCTGGATTCTCGTTGCCGCCAGTCTGGTGCTGTTCATGCAGGCCGGCTTCACCGCCCTGGAGTCGGGGCTGACCCGCGCCAAGAACACCATCAACGTGGCGATGAAGAACATCACCGACTTCATCATCGCCGTGCTGATCTATTTCGCCGTCGGTTACGCGCTGATGTTCGGCGAGGATGCCGGCGGCTGGATCGGCCTCTCCGGTTTCGCCCTCCACGGGCTGACCGAACCGATGGACTATGCCTCCTTCGTCTTCCAGGTGACCTTCGCCGGCACCGCCGCCACCATCGTCTCCGGGGCGGTGGCCGAGCGCATCCGCTTCATCGCCTACGCCATCGTCAGCGTCGTCGTCAGCGGCCTGATCTATCCGATCTCGGGCCACTGGATCTGGGGCTCCGGCGGCTGGCTCGCCGAGATGGGGATGGTCGACTTCGCCGGCTCCACCGTGGTCCACTCCCTCGGCGGCTGGGTGGGACTGGCCGGGGCGATGATCCTCGGCCCGCGCCTCGGCCGCTTCAACGCCGACGGCACGATCAACAACATCCCCGGCCACAGCCTGGTGCTGGCGGTGATCGGCGTGCTGGTGCTGTGGTTCGGCTGGTTCGGCTTCAACGGCGGCTCCACCCTTACCGGCAACGTCGAGGTGGCGCGGATCATCGCCAACACGCTCCTCGCCGCCGCCGCCGGCGGCCTCTCCTGCTTCCTCCTCTCGCTGGTGATCAGCGGCGGCGAGGTGCACATCGAAAAGCTGCTCAACGGCGTGATCGGCGGCCTGGTGGGGATCACCGCCGGCTGCGCGGTGGTCGAGCCGGGCGGTGCGGTGATGGTCGGGCTCACCTCCGGGGTGGTGGTCTACGGCGCCGAGTGGGCGCTGCTCCACTGGCTGCGGGTGGACGACCCGGTCAATGCCATCCCCGCCCACGGCTTCTGCGGCGCCTGGGGGACCCTCGCACTCGCCTTCTTCGCCCCCGAGGCCAACCTTCCCGCCGGCGACATGTGGCGCCAGGCGGCGGTGCAGGCCCAGGGGGTGCTGGCGGTCTTCGCCTGGGGCATGGGCACCGGCGCGATCCTCTTCGGCCTGCTGCGCACGTTGCGCTTCCTGCGCGTCGACCCCGAGGGCGAGCAGCGTGGCCTCAACGTCCATGAGCACGGCGCCAGCACCGGCTTCCTGGAGACCATGCAGCTGATGAGCGGCATCGCCGGCGCCCAGGGCGGTGGCGAGGGAGACCTCACCCGCCGGGTACCGGTGGAGATCGGTAGCGAGGCGGGCGAGCTGGCGGGGATCTTCAACCGGCTGCTCGACACCTATCAGTCCACCGTCGCCCAGATCAAGCAGGGGGTGAACCGGGTGGCCGACTCGGCGAAGACCATGCACGAGGCCGCCGCCGCCATGGAGCAGGGGGCGGGCGAGCAGCACCGGCGCACCCGGGAGGCGAGCATCGCCGCCGACCAGCTCGCCGCCAGTGCCGACGAGGTTGCCCGCTCGGCGGCCGAGGCGTCCGCGGCGGCGCAGCTCGCCGACCGCCAAGCCGATGACGGGCGGACGGTGCTCGACCAGTCGATGGCCGCGCTGGAGCGACTCGCCGGCGAGGTGGAGGGGGCCTCGGAGGTGATCCAGCGCCTCGGCGCCGACACCGAGAATATCCACACCATCATCGAGACCATCCGCTCGATCGCCGAGCAGACCAACCTGCTGGCGCTCAACGCCGCGATCGAAGCGGCCCGCGCCGGCGACCAGGGGCGTGGCTTCGCGGTGGTCGCCGACGAGGTGCGCCAGCTGGCGCAGAAGACCCAGCACTCCACCGAGGAGATCCAGGCGATGCTCCAGCGGCTGCGTGGCGGGGTCCATGATGCGGTCAGCGCGATGGCCGGCGGCCGCGGCCAGGCCCACGCCAGCGTCGAGGCGGCCGGCCGCGCCCGCGAGGCGCTGGGGGCGATCGTCCACTCGGTCTCCACCATCTCCACGCTCAACGCCACCATCGCCGGTGCCGCCGAGGAGCAGCGCACCGCGGTGGCCGGGATGAGCGGCAACATCGCCCAGGTGGCGGCGCTGGCCGAGGGCAACCGGGTGGGCGCGGTGGCCAGCGCCGAGCGTAGCGACGGCCTGCTGGAGGTGGCCGACCAGTTGTGCCGGCTGCTCGAGCGGTTCAAGGTAGGGGAAGGGTTGGAATCGCTGCCACCGGTCGCCGTCGGTGCCTGAGGAGGAACGGTCCATGGAACTCGCAGATACCCCGGACGCCGGCCACCAAGCGCTCCCCGGCGACGCAACGGGCGGCGCGGACGACCATGAGGAGAGCCGGCGGCTGCTCGCCCACATGCCCGACGTGGTGAGCTGCCGGCAGACCCTGACGGCGCTGGGCAAGTGGTGGCAGAAGGTGACCCTGATCGGCAAGATCAACAGCCTCGACATCGCCCCCACCCTGATCGGCGACATGGAGCTTACCAAGCGCCGTTTCGAGGAGCTGCAGGTCAAGTTGATCGACAATCTGGTCTACGAAAATCTGCGCAAGCTGGAGCAGGAGGCCGGGGCGCGGGCCCAGGTGACCATCGACATCCTGATCCGCAACCTGTTCGAGCGCACCGCCGACGTCGGCTTCCTCGCCACCGACGACGACCTGCGCGCCTTCCTCGCCGACCGCGGTGACGAACCGGGCGCCCGGCAGGCGGTGGTCGAGCGGCTGCGCGAGTACACCCTCAAATACAGCGTCTACGACGAGATCCTGGTGCTGGACACGGAGGGGCGGGTGCGCGCCCACCTCGACGCCGACAACCCGGTGGCGCAGAGCCGCGACCCGCTGATCGCCGAGACCCTGAAGAGCGGCGCCGAGTATGTCGAGACCTACCGCTGGTCCGACCTGCGCCCCGACCACCCCCGCTCGCTGATCTACTCCTGCCCGATCCGCGCCGACAACCGCGCCGGTTCCCCGGCGCTCGGCGTGCTCTGCCTCTGCTTCCGGCTGGCCGACGAGATGGTCGGGGTCTTTGCCAACCTCGCCCGCGCGGGCGAGCTGATCGCCATCCTCGACCGCGAGGGGCGGGTGATGGCCGCCAGCGACCAGGCGGTGCTGCCGGTGGAGAGCCGGGTGACCCTCAGTCACGAAGGGGTCCGGCTGGTACGCCACGACGGACGCGAATACCTCGCCTGCACCCGCGCCACCCACGGCTACCAGGGCTACTTCGGCGGCGGTTGGCTGGGACATGTCATGGTGCCGGTGGCGGAGGCCTTCGCCGCCGGCGGCGAGGAGGAGGGGGCGGCGACCAAACTGGCCGAGGACTCCCAGCTCTTCTCCCGCGACCTGCGCTCCATCAGCCACAACGCCTCGATGGTCACCGACGACCTGATCCTGGTGGTGTTGAACGGCCAGATCATCTCCGCCAAGCGCGACGCCGCCGAGTTCATGCCGGTGCTCGACGAGATCCGCAACATCGGCAACGCCACCCAGGCGGTGTTCGACAGCTCGATCGCCAACCTGCGCGAGACCGTCATCACCTCGCTGCTCAACGAGGTCCGCTTCCAGTCCTTCCTGGCGGTGGACATCATGGACCGCAACCTCTACGAGCGGGCCAACGACGTGCGCTGGTGGGCACTCACCAGCCGCTTCCGCGAGCTGCTCGCCGGCGGGGTGGACGACGGCGCGCGCCAGACCATCGGTGAGATCCTCGCCTACATCAACAACCTCTACACCGTCTACACCAACCTGCTGGTCTACGACGCCCACGGAGCGGTGGTCGCCGTCTCCAATCCCGAGGAGGCGCACTGGGTGGGCCAGTCCATCGGTGACCACCCGGGGGTACAGGCGGCCCTCGGCCTGCGCGAGTCGCAGCACTACCGCGTCTCGCCGTTCGCCGCCACGCCGCTCTACGGCGATCGCCCGACCTACGTCTACCACACTTCGATCCGCGCCCCCGGGCCCGCCGCGCGGGTGGTGGGCGGCATCGGCATCGTCTTCGACGGCGAGCCACAGTTCCGCGCGATGCTCGACGACGCACTCCCCCGCGATCCCCGGGGGATGCCGCTGGCCGGCGCCTTTGCGCTGTTCGCCGACCGCGACGGGCGGGTGATCGCCGCCACCGAGGCGGGTCCCGCGGTGGGCAGCACCCTCGACCTGGACGAACGTTTCCTCGCGCTGGGCAACGGCGAACGCCTCTCCGACCTGATCACCTTCGCCGGTCGCAGCTACGCCGTGGGTGCGGCGATGTCCCAGGGCTACCGCGAGTACAAGACCAGTGGGGACTACGACAACGACGTTGCCGGTCTGGTCTTCGTGCCGATCTGACGCCGCCGGCCACCCGCTATCGTGGCTTGCGCTGCGGTGCGCACGGCGCGTTCCATAGGGCGGCCTGCGGCCGCCGCGGTCTTTCCGCCGGCACCGCCTCCGGTATTTGATCTACTGTTGCCGCGCCTCGAAAGGCGTCTTCACCGTGATGGCCGGAGGTGAGAGCGGACGCGGGCGGAGGGTGTGCCGAGGTACGAGGCGCACCGCTTCCCGACAACGCAATCGTATCCGGATATCTCGGTTTGACGGCATAGAGATAAATTGCATTTCATGTTTTGGACTACAGCTATTTGTTATTTCATATAGTGAATTTCCTACAAGCCGATAAGAAAATGGGTGTTGTCCTTGTGCGGCCTTGAATCAATGTGAGTGTTCGGGTTAATTATATGCTTGATGACTTATTGATAACTCACTGGGGAGCGGGAATTATAAGAAGCCTTGAATAGGCACTGTCGAAAATACAAAAAGGGAGTCTCACTTATGGATCGATCGAAGTTGTCATATTTCGCTTTTCGCTTTTCGCTTTTCGCTTTCCGCGCTGACGCTCCTGTCGTCTGTGCTCTTCGCCCCTAACGCCTGGTCGACGCCGGAGGGTATCCCCGACGCGATTGACGCCGAGCTGATCGTCAACGAGGTGGCCCCCCAGGGGCGGCAGAGCGAAATCGAGTGTCGTTTCCACTCCCGAGTCGGTCTCCTGCCGGATACCCGCCTGACCCTCGGACTGCCGGAGGACGCCCGGGTGATCGGTGGTACCGATCACCTTGATTACCCCCTCGCCGACAGCGAATCGGCGAGCTTCACCGCCCGTGTGGTGTTTACCGGCAAGGGGTACAAGGAGGTCCGCTGCGTCGCCGCCTCCGACTCCCACTTTCACCGGGGGGCCGCCGCCATCCAGTATCTCCACATCGGTCCCGACCGATCGACCGTCGGGGCGCACCCCTTCGACCCTGCCCGTCCGCTCTCCGTGGTATGGCCCGACGGTGCCTCGGTGGTCCGGCTGCCCAGCGAGGAGAACTACCCGGTCCCCCATCGCGACACGCCGCCGCCGGACGCCCCCATCGAGTTGGCGGTCGGCCAGACCCTCGCCGACATGACCGCCGACGCCGGGCAGTCTTCCCGTCGCTCCGTCAGCATGACCGTCAACGGGCGTTTCCAGTTTACGCAGGTGGCCAACAGCTCGACGCTGCTGTCGGAGGTGGCGCTGGTGGAGATCGTCGATGCGACCGACAACAACGTGCTCCACTCCTGCTATACCTCGATGCAGGGCTACTACTCCTGCGGCCCCTTCACCCTCAGCGGCAATGCCGTGCGTGTGCGCTGGTCTCCCTACTTCAGTTATCTGGGGGACGAGTTCATGGTGCTGAACCCGGAGATGGGAACCGACAAGAAACTGGACAATACTTGGTCCTTCACCACCGGAAAGATCTACGCGCCGATGAACGGGAGCTACCAGATCGGCACCTACATCGTCGATATGAATACACCGCCCCAAGGGACCTACGTCGCCTTCAACCTTCTCAAGGATATCCTCGATGTGTGGCGATATATCTACAACGAGGCGGGTGTGTACGAGTCGCCGGTGCAGACGGGCGGGTCGGCGATCGTGCAATACCATTGGGATTATTTACATGGTTACGCCGTCCCTACCCACTATGACTTCTACGACGACCGTATCTATATGGATGGTAGCGCGGATGGTGCGGGTGACCGGTATGTGGCCGCGCACGAATACGGTCATGCGGTAATGCGGTACATGTACTATCCGTCGTATCCGAATGCTGTGAATTGCGCATCTCACCATATCTACAGCGAGTCCAGTGTCGGCTGTGCCTGGTCGGAGGGGTGGGCGGAGTTTTTGGCCATGCTGCCGCGGTCGGACGGGCTCTATCGCGGTCACAACGTGGAGGCCGCCAGCTGGGGCTACAACGATGGGCACGCATGGCAGAATGGCCCCGCCGTCGAGGGGCGGGTCGTAGGCTCCCTCTGGGATCTGCTTGACAACGTTGCCGACGGATACGACCAGTACAGCGACGGCAACATCCGGCGCATTTGGGAGATCGTCCATGACGATCACCCGATGACTTTCCAGGCGTTCATCGACGCGTGGGTTGCCCGTGGATACCCGGTGGCCGGTCCGGCCAATTCGCTCTACCAGAACACCATTCAGTAGGGGTGGAAATGTCCGACAAGGCGGTCAAATCCCACGTGTCCGGGCTATTGGCAATGGCATTTTCCGCTTTCTTTTCGATAGCGGAATCGGGGCAGATTGAACCTCATGTTTGCGACAACTATTCGTGGGGGCTTTCTGTCGATGGGACGCTCTATCAATGGGGCGGAAGCGGATATTCCACGCCTCTCCGGGTTCCGTCGCCGGTGGTCCTTCCACGCCCGGTGAGCCGGTTCGCCTGCAGTCCGTGGCACTGGCTCGCCCTCGACGACGCTGGAACCCTGTGGACGAGCCCAGCGGAGGCGGATTCCCGGCCCTACGTGATCGCGACCGCGATCAGCGGCGTGGTACAACTCGTGGCGGGAAGCGGCTTCTCGATGGCGGTCCTCGACGACGGTTCGGTCTGGATGTGGGGCGATACCGCCATGTGGGGACTCCCCCTGCCGCCCGATGGCGAGGCGATTCGCGTGGTGGCGCTGGAGGGGAGCCGCCGGATCGTCGCTCGTCAGACCGCGTTCTCCAACGAACAGCTCCTGGTGGCTATCGGGCTCGACGGGAGCCTGCGCCAATGGGACGTCGGCGACGCCTATCGGGGGCAGCCGCCGCTGGAGTTGCCGCTTCCGCGGCCGGTGGTCGACGCCGCTGTAAGCTACGTCCACGCACTGGCGTTGACTGACGACGGGCACGTTTGGAGTTGGGGTAGGGCGAACACGGATGGGCAGCTTGGGCTGGGGGATCTCATAGTGCGCGATGTGCCAACCGAGATCCCCGGGTTCTCCGGGATGCAGGCTGTGGCGGTGTCCGATTCGTCCAGCTATGCGCTGGATGGCGATGGAAACCTCTGGCGCTGGGGGTTTATTCCCACCGTTGCCCGTGATGACGGGGTGTGGGATGGCGTCAAGCAAGGGACGCCGGTGCAGTTTGAGGGGCTCACCGGGGTTGTAGCGATCAACGCCAGCCGGGGACGGGTCTTCGCGGTGACCGCTGACGGTGCCCTGTGGGCGTGGGGGCGCAACGACTACGGCTGGTTGGGCGATGGCACCAGGGAGAGCAGTGTCGACCCGGTACGGGTGATCGGCTTCGGCGAGGACGCCCCGGCCTCGCCGTTGCCACCGGCTCCGATGCTGGCAGTCAATACGGAGCCGGGAGCGGTGACCGTAACGGTGGAGGCCGACGATCTGCGCAACGGCCTGCTTCTTTTCTATGCCCCCTATCCCGACGCCGGTTTCGTGGATCGGATATCCGTGGACGAGCGGGTGTCGCGCTTCGAACTCCCCTCCGGATCGGCCTACTACGTCGGGGCGGCGATCGACGATTCGCGGGCGGGGATCGGGATCTCGGCCCTCTCCAACGTCGAGCACTTCGTCGTCCCTTGACGTTTCCTCCGTGTATCGGGGTGAGTCATCCCCGCGGAGTCGCAATGATCACCGTCGTTGCGACTCCGCGGCCTTTCCGTCGGCACTGCCGGTAGGCGTGTAATCCGCTGTTACGGCAGGCGCGACCCCTTTCCCTGTACAATCGGTAGCCAACGATTGGCGAGAGGGTGGGGTCTGTGAACACGATCGACGGCGATGTGCTTTGGATACTGGGTTGCGGCTTCCTGGTGGTGCTGATGCAGGCCGGCTTCACCTGCCTGGAGAGCGGGCTGGTGCGGTCGAAGAACAGCATCAACGTGGCGATCAAGAACCTCGCCGACTTCTGCGTCTCCTTCGTCCTCTTCTTCCTCTTTGGCTTCGCCCTGATGTTCGGCCCGTCCAACGGCGGATTGATCGGCAGCGGCTGGCTGCTCGGCGCGGAGCCCTCCGCCCATGACTACGCCTTCTTCTTCTTCCAGGCGGTGTTCTGCGGCACCGCAACCACCATCGTCTCCGGCGCGGTGGCCGAACGGATGCGCTTCGTCGGCTACCTGCTCACCGCGATCCTGCTCGCCGGGGTGATCTACCCGATCGTCGGCCACTGGGCATGGGCCCACGCCGCCGACGGCTCGCCCGTCGGCTGGCTCGCCCGCCTCGGCTTCGTCGACTTCGCCGGCTCGACCATCGTCCACTCGGTGGGGGGGTGGGTATCGCTCGCCGCGCTGCTGGTGATCGGCCCGCGTCTCGGGCGGTTCGGCGAAGGGGGACGGCCGGTGGAGGGGCATAGCCTGCCGCTGGCCGCCCTCGGCGTGTTTCTCCTCTGGTTCGGCTGGTTCGGCTTCAACGGCGGTTCCACCCTGGAGATCAACGACCGCATCCCGCTGATCATCGTCAACACCACCCTGGCCGGTGCCGCCGGCGGCGTGCTCGCGCTCGCCACCAGCTGGCTGCGCGATGGCCTGCCGCTGGCCGACCGGGTGATGAACGGGGTGATCGCCGGGTTGGTGGCGGTGACCGCTGGCTGCAACCTGCTCACCGCCCCCGCGGCGCTGCTGGTCGGCGCGGTGGGTGGGGTGGTGGTGGTCTACAGCGCGCCGCTGCTGGAGCGGCTGGGCATCGACGACGCCATCTCCGCGGTGCCCGCCCACCTCGCCGCCGGCATCTGGGGGACCCTGGCGGTGGCGCTGTTCGCGCCGGCGGGGAGCTGGGGGACGATGGCGCGCGGCGAGTTCCTGCTGGTGCAGGCGGCCGGCGTGCTCGCCGTCGGGCTGTTCACCTTCGGCGTCAGCCTGGTGGTGCTGAGCGCCCTCGACCGGGTGGTACGGCTGCGGGTCACCCCGCGCGACGAGCGGATCGGGCTGAACGTCGCCGAGCACGGTGCCACCACCTCGATCCTCGACCTGATCACCCAGATGGACCAGCAGGCGCGCAGCGGCGACTTCACTCGCCCGGTGGAGGTGGAGCCGGAGACCGAGGCGCATCAGATCGCCGCCTTCTACAACGTGGTGCTGGAGAAGTTCAACCTGGAGACCGGGCGGCGCCACTCCGCGCTGCGCAAGCTGGAGCAGTTGGCCAACTACGACACCCTCACCGGCTTGGCCAACCGCCGTTTCTTCTTCGAGATGGTGCGCCGGGCGCTGGCCCGCAGCCGCCGCAACGGCAGTGGCGGGGCGGTGCTCTACCTCGACCTGGACGGCTTCAAGCGGGTCAACGACACCCTCGGCCACGAGGCCGGTGACCGGGTGCTCAAGGAGGCGGCGGTACGCATCGCCTCCAGCGTCCGCGAGAGCGACCTGGTGGCGCGCCTCGGCGGCGACGAATTCGCGCTGCTGATGGAGTCCCCCGATATCTCCCCCGGTTCGGCGGCGAGCGTCGCCGAGAAGTTCATCGAGGTGATCGGCGATCCCTTCCAGGTGAACGGCGAGACCGCCCACCTGGGGGTCTCGGTGGGGATCGCGCTGTTCAGCGGCGACCACCCGGTGGACGTCAAGGTGATCGTTCGCCAGGCCGATCACGCGATGTATGCCGCCAAGCTCGCGGGCAAGGGGATCTACCGCTTCCACGGCGACGAGGCCGAGCCGTTGCCGTCGATGGTGTAGCGCCCGATGGCGATTTCGTTTTTGACGAACGTTCCCTTGTCCGCTGCTGCCACGCCGGTGTCAGTAGCGGGTCGCTACACTGGCCTCCCTTTCATCAATACGAGGCCAACCCCATGACTTGGATCACCCCCGTCTCCCCCGAACAGGCCGACGGCGTCGTCGCCGAGGTCTATGCGGCCGCCCGCGCCGCCTGGGGCGTCGTCCCCAACGCCTTTCTCGCCCTCTCGCCGAGCCCGGCCACGCTGGAGACGCAGTGGCACTTCATCCAGTTCTGCATGGATCACCCCACCTTCGGTGCGGAGATGCAGACCTGGTTGCGGATGCTGATCTCGCAACAGGTCTCCTGCCGCTACTGCGTGGACGCCAACGCCGGTATGTTGGCCGAGCTGCACGGCCGTAGCGCCGAGGAGATCGGCCGCGGCCGGGAGGACCCGCAGTCGATCCCGTTGCCGGAGCGGGAGCGCGCGCTGATCCGCTTCGCCCTGGATCACTTCCGCGGCGAGCGGGCGGCGGACCCGGCGGTGGTGGCCGGGCTGCGTGCGGCGGGGTGGAGCGAACAGGAGATGCTGGAGATCCTGGTGATGGCCACCCGGCAGGCGCAGGTGGATGCGCTGTTCAATACCCTGGCGGTGGAGCCGGAGGCGCACTGAGCAGGTCGCCGACGCAAACGGAGGCACCGGCGGGAAATCTGGTCCGCCTCCTCCCCGAGCGGTACGCCCCGTTCGGTGAGTGGCTCGCCGCTTTGGCCCCGCTGCCTCCGTTCGTGTCGGCGCGTTAGCGCCGA
>NZ_BAAHXB010000090.1:0-22271 GCF_054657215.1 Endothiovibrio diazotrophicus | reverse complement strand
CATCAAGGAGACCACCAAGACCACCTGCACCGGTGTGGAGATGTTCCGCAAGCTGCTGGATCAGGGGCAGGCGGGGGACAACGTGGGCGTGCTGCTGCGCGGCACCAAGCGAGACGAGGTGGAGCGTGGTCAGGTGCTGTGCAAGCCCGGCTCGATCACCCCGCACACCAAGTTCGAGGCGGAGGTCTACGTGCTGACCAAGGAGGAGGGGGGTCGTCACACCCCGTTCTTCAACGGCTATCGTCCGCAGTTCTACTTCCGCACCACCGACGTGACCGGAGCGGTGGATCTGCCCGAAGGCACCGAGATGGTGATGCCGGGTGACAACATCAAGGTCACCGTCTCCCTGATCGCGCCGATCGCGATGGAAGACGGCCTGCGTTTCGCCATCCGCGAGGGCGGCCGCACTGTCGGCGCCGGCGTGGTGTCCAAGATCATCGAGTAAGCATCATGGCTGACCAGACTATTCGTATTCGTTTGAAGTCCTTCGATCACCGTCTGATCGACAAGTCGGCGAGCGAGATCGTCGAGACCGCCAAGCGCACCGGCGCGACCGTGCGCGGTCCGATCCCGCTGCCCACCAAGAAGGAGCGCTTCACGGTGCTGATCTCGCCGCACGTCAACAAGGACGCGCGCGACCAGTACGAGATTCGTACCCACAAGCGCCTGATGGACATCGTGGATCCCACCGACAAGACGGTGGATGCGCTGATGAAACTCGATCTGGCCGCCGGTGTGGACGTCCAGATCAAGCTGAACTGATCGTTCGGCACTGTTTGTAGGGGTTTGACCAATGGCAATCGGACTTATCGGCCGGAAGGCGGGGATGACCCGGATCTTCACTGAAGAGGGCGCCTCCATTCCTGTGACCGTGATTGAGATGGAGCCGAACCGCGTGACCCAGGTGAAGAGCCTGGAGAGCGACGGCTACGCGGCGCTCCAGGTGACCACCGGGAGCCGTCGCGCCAACCGCGTGACCAAGGCGATGGCCGGCCACTTCGCGAAGGCGGAGAGTGCCGCCGGCCGTGGCCTGTGGGAGTTCCGCCTGACCGCCGGCGAGGGTGAGGGGATCGAGGTCGGCAGCGAGATCAAGGTCGACATCTTCGAGAACGGCCAGAAGGTGGACGTCACCGGCACCTCCATCGGCAAGGGCTTCCAGGGCGGCGTGAAACGTCACAATTTCCGCACCCAGGACGCCACCCACGGCAACTCGCTGTCCCACCGTGCGCCCGGCTCCATCGGTCAGAACCAGACCCCGGGCCGCGTGTTCAAGGGCAAGAAGATGGCCGGCCAGATGGGCAACAAGCGCACCACCGTGCAGACCCTCGAAGTGGTCCGCGTCGATGCCGAGCGCAACCTGCTGCTGGTCAAGGGTGCCGTCCCCGGTTCCAAGGGCGCCGACGTCATCGTCAAGCCCGCGGTCAAGGCGTGAGGAGTTCACCATGGAACTGAATATTCAAGGCGGCAACAAGATGGAGGTCTCCGACTCCGTCTTCGGTCGCGACTTCAACGAGACCCTGGTGCACCAGGTGGTGGTCGCCTACATGGCGGGCGGTCGCGCCGGTACCAAGGCGCAGAAAAGCCGCGGTACGGTCAAGCACTCCACCGCCAAGCCGTGGCGGCAGAAGGGCACCGGTCGCGCCCGCTCCGGCATGTCCTCCAGCCCGATCTGGCGTTCCGGTGGCGTGACCTTCGCGGCCACTCCCCGTGACCACTCCAAGAAGGTCAACCGCAAAATGTACCGTGCGGCGATCGCCAGCATCTTCTCCGAGCTGGCCCGCCAGGAGCGCTTGGTGGTGGTCGACAACTTCGAGCTGGAGACCCCGAAGACCAAGGCGATGATCGCCAAACTCAAGGAGATGGATCTGGACAATGCCCTGATCGTCTCCAACGAAGTGGACGAGAACCTGTTTCTTTCCGCGCGCAATCTGCCGAAGGTGGATGTGCGCGATACCGCCGGCCTCGATCCGGTGTCGCTGGTCCGCTTCGACAAGGTGGTGATGACGGTCGATGCCGTCAAGTCCGTTGAGGAGTGGCTGGCATGAGCAAAGAACGTCTGTTGAAAATCCTGCTGGCCCCGGTGGTCTCCGAGAAGAGCGCCCGGGTGGCCGACCAGGCCCGTCAGGTGGTTTTCAAGGTGGTCGGTGATGCGACCAAGCCCGAGGTGAAGGCCGCGGTCGAGGAGCTCTTCGAGGTGAAGGTGGCCGGCGTCAGCGTCGCCAACGTGAAGGGCAAGCAGAAGCGTTTCCGTCAGGGAATGGGTCGTCGTCCGAGCTGGAAGAAGGCCTACGTCACCCTGCAGGAAGGCTTCGACATCGATTTCGCCGCGGCGGAATAAGGCGTAAGGGGCACGATTCAAGATGGCTATTCAAAAGTGCAAACCGACCTCTGCCGGCCGCCGGCACGTCGTACAGGTCGGCTCCGCGGAGCTGCACACCGGCGAGCCGCATCGCCCGCTGGTGACCAAGAAGTCGAAGAACGGCGGTCGTAACAACAACGGTCGGATCACCACCCGTCACAAGGGCGGTGGCCACAAGCAGCGCTACCGCGTGGTCGACTTCAAACGCAACAAGGACGGTATTCCTGCCCGCGTCGAGCGTTTGGAGTATGATCCCAACCGCAGCGCCCACTTGGCCCTGGTCTGCTACGCCGACGGCGAGCGTCGCTACATCATCGCGCCGAAGGGTATCGCCGCCGGTGCCGAGCTGATGTCCGGCGTCGAGGCGCCGATCAAGGCCGGCAACGCCATGCCGCTGCGCAACATCCCGCTGGGTACGGTGGTTCACTGCGTCGAGATGAAGCCGGGCAAGGGGGCGCAGATCGCCCGTTCCGCCGGTACCTCGGTGCAGTTGCTGGCCCGTGAGGGCGCCCAGGCAACCCTGCGTCTGCGCTCCGGCGAGATGCGCAAGGTGCACGCCGACTGCAAGGCGGTGATCGGTGAGGTTTCCAACTCCGAGCATAACCTGCGCTCCCTGGGCAAGGCCGGTGCCACCCGCTGGCGCGGCGTGCGCCCCACCGTCCGCGGTGTCGCCATGAACCCGGTCGACCACCCCCACGGTGGCGGTGAGGGTCGCACCTCCGGCGGTCGTCATCCGGTCACCCCGTGGGGTGTGCCGACCAAGGGTCACAAGACTCGCAGCAACAAGCGCACGGACAAGCAGATTGTCCGTCGCCGCAAGTAATTGAGAGGGTGTAGCCGTGCCTCGTTCCGTACGCAAAGGGCCGTTCATCGACCTCCATCTGATCAAGAAGGTCGAGGAGGCCGTCGCCTCCAACAGCAAGCGCCCGATCAAGACCTGGTCCCGCCGTTCCATGATCATGCCGGAAATGGTGGGTTTGACCATCGCTGTCCACAATGGCCGCCAGCACGTTCCGGTGCTGGTCTCCGACCAGATGGTCGGCCATAAATTGGGCGAGTTCGCCGCGACCCGTACGTTCAAGGGTCACGCTGCGGACAAGAAGGCCAAGCGCTAAGGGGGCTGTGATGGAAACCGGAGCGAAACTGCGTTACGCGCGAATCTCCGCGCAGAAGGCCCGTCTGGTCGCCGATCAGGTGCGTGGCCTGCCGGTCGAGCGTGCCCTGCAGGTGCTGGAGTTCAGCCCGAAAAAGGGTGCGGCGATCATCCGTAAGGTGCTCGAGTCGGCCATCGCCAACGCCGAGCACAACGACGGTGCCGACGTCGACGAGCTGAAGGTGAGCACCATCTCGGTGGACGAGGGCCCCAGCTACAAGCGGCTGCAGGCCCGCGCCAAGGGTCGTGCCAATCGTATTCTCAAGCGCACCTGCCACATCAATGTGGCGGTTGCCGAAAAGTAAAGACAGGATCGAGCAATGGGACAGAAAGTACATCCTACGGGCATCCGTCTCGGCATCGTCAAGGAGCACAACTCCAAGTGGTATGCCGACAGCCGGAATTACGCGGACTACCTCAACACCGATCTGGACGTCCGTGAGTTCCTAAAGAAGAAGCTGTCCCAGGCCTCGGTCAGCCGCATTCAGATCGAGCGTCCGGCGCGCAATGCCCTCATCACCATCCACACCGCCCGTCCCGGTATCGTGATCGGCAAGAAGGGTGAGGACATCGAGAAGCTGCGCCGGGAGGTCTCCGCGATGATGGGGATTCCGGTCAACATCAACATCGAGGAGATCCGCAAGCCGGAGCTCGACTCGACGCTGGTGGCGGAGTCGATCGCGCAGCAGCTGGAGCGGCGCATCATGTTCCGTCGCGCGATGAAGCGCGCGGTCGGCAACACCATGCGGCTCGGCGCCCAGGGCATCAAGATTCAGGTCTCCGGCCGACTCAACGGCGCCGAGATCGCCCGTACCGAGTGGTACCGCGAGGGCCGTGTGCCGCTGCACACCCTGCGTGCAGACATCGACTACGGCTTTGCCGAGGCGCACACCACCTACGGTGTGATCGGCATCAAGGTGTGGATTTTCAAGGGCGAGATCTTCGACCAGGGTGGCTCCAGCGACAGCGACGCCGCCTCGGCGAAGCGTGCGAGCTAAGGGGATTGATCGATGCTTCAGCCTAAACGTACCAAGTTTCGTAAGCAGCAGAAGGGTCGCAACCGCGGTCTCGCCCAGGTCGGCAACAAGGTCAGCTTCGGCGAGTTCGGCATGAAGGCGGTCGAGCGTGGTCAGATCACCGCGCGTCAGATCGAAGCGGCCCGTCGTGCGATGACCCGTCACATCAAACGTGGCGGCAAGATCTGGATCCGGGTGTTCCCGGATACCCCGATCACCAAGAAGCCCATCGAGGTTCGTATGGGTAAGGGCAAGGGCAACGTCGAATACTGGGTTTCCAAGATTCAGCCCGGCAAGATGCTCTATGAAATGGAGGGCGTCTCCGAGGAAGTGGCCCGCGAGGCGTTCCGCCTGGCCGCCGCCAAGCTGCCGGTGAAGGTCGCATTTGTTAGTCGGACGGTGATGTGATGAACGCAACTGAACTTCGTGGGAAGAGCGTTGACGAGCTGAAGGGCGAGCTGGAAGGCCTGCTCCGTGAGCAGTTCAACCTCCGTATGCAGCAGGGCGCGGGCCAGCCGGCCAAGCCCGATCAGTTCAAGAAGGTCCGTCGCGGCATCGCCCGCGTCAAGACCGTTCTCAACGAGAAGGCAAAGGCAGGGGCCGCGTCATGAGTGAAGAAAAGGTTCAGCGTACCCTCACCGGGCGGGTGATCAGCAACAAGATGGACAAGTCCATCACCGTGCTCGTCGAGCGTCGGGTCAAGCATCCGCTGTACGGGAAGTACATCCGCCGCAGCACCAAGCTGCACGCCCACGACGGGGACAACGCCTGCAACGAAGGCGATATCGTGACCATCACGCAGTGCCGCCCGATCTCCAAGACCAAGGCGTGGTCCCTGGTGGAGATCGTCGAGAAGGCAAGCTGATCGTTCGCGTCAGTCGGTCGTGGATTTGAGAATTAGTTTCGGGATACAGCCATGATTCAGATGCAGACAATGTTGGAGTCCGCCGACAACAGCGGCGCACGCCGACTGATGTGTATCAAGGTGTTGGGCGGTTCACACCGCCGCTACGCCTCGGTCGGGGACATCATCAAGGTTTCCGTGAAGGAAGCGATTCCCCGCGGCAAGGTCAAGAAGGGCGATGTCTACAACGCGGTGGTCGTCCGCACCACGAAGGGCGTGCGCCGCCCCGATGGTTCGGTGATCCGTTTCGACGGCAACGCCGCGGTGCTGCTGAACAACAACCTTCAGCCCATCGGCACCCGCATCTTTGGCCCGGTGACCCGTGAACTGCGCTCCGAGCGGTTCATGAAGATCATCTCGCTGGCGCCTGAAGTGCTGTAACCCGGGGAGATAGGACCATGAAAAAGATTCGCAAGGGCGACGAGGTCGTCGTCACCGCCGGCAAGTACAAGGGTCGCCGTGGCAGCGTGCTGCGGGTGATGGCCGACGACAAACTGATCGTCGAGGGCATCAACCTGGTGAAGAAGCACACCAAGCCCAACCCGTTCCACGGTACCCCGGGTGGGATCGTCGAGCGCGAGGCGCCGATTCACGTCTCCAACGTGATGCTCTTCAACCCGGCCAGCGCCAAGGGCGACCGTGTGGGCTTTCGCACCCTCGATGATGGGCGCAAGGTTCGTTACTTCAAGTCCAACGACGAAGTCGTGGACGTTTAAGGTTCGGGGCAATCAGCAATGGCTAGACTGCAACAACACTACCGCGACACCGTCATCCAGCAGCTGAGCGAGAAGTTCGGCTACAAGAACGTGATGGAAGTGCCGCGTATCGAGAAGATCACCCTCAACATGGGCGTCGGCGAAGCCGTCGGCGACAAGAAGGTGATCGAGCACGCCGTCAGCGACATGGAGAAGATCTGCGGCCAGAAGGTCGTGGTGACCAAGGCGCGCAAGTCGGTGGCCTCGTTCAAGATCCGTGACGGCTGGCCGGTGGGCTGCAAGGTGACCCTGCGCCGCGAGCGGATGTACGAGTTCCTCGACCGTCTGATCGCCATCGCCATCCCGCGTATCCGCGACTTCCGCGGCCTCAGCCCGAAGGCCTTCGACGGCCGCGGCAACTACAACATGGGCGTGCGCGAGCAGATCATCTTCCCGGAGATCGACTACGACAAGATCGACGCGCTGCGCGGGATGGACATCACCATCACCACCAGCGCCCGCACCGACGAAGAGGGGCGTGCGCTGCTCGAAGCGTTCAGCTTCCCGTTCAAGAACTAAGGCGGAGAGTACCGATGGCCAAGACGTCCATGATCGAGCGCGAGAAGAAACGCGTGAAGACCGCCAACAAGTATGCCGCCAAGCGTGCGGCGCTGAAGGCGACCATCCAGAGCAAGAGCGCCTCCGACGAGGAGCGCTGGGATGCGCAGATGAAGCTCCAGGCGCTGCCGCGCGATGCGTCGCCGACCCGTCAGCAGAACCGCTGCCGACGTACCGGCCGTCCCCACGGCTACTACCGCAAGTTCGGTCTTGGTCGCAACAAGCTGCGCGAAGCGGCCATGAGCGGCAACGTCCCCGGGCTGGTCAAGGCCTCCTGGTAATACCGCCGAACTCTTTTTTCTTTTGTTTCGGGGGTGTTGGGCGCGCGATATTCGTGTATAATCGCGCGCCTTTCACCCTTGAGAACGTTTTTACGGAGTGGATTTCGAATGAGCATGACGGATCCCATTGCAGACATGCTGACCCGCATCCGCAACGCCCAGGGCGCGGAGAAAGCGGAGGTTCGCATGCCGTCGTCGAAGGCGAAGCAGGCGCTTGCCAAGGTTCTTCAGGACGAGGGTTATATCAGCGGGTTCGCGGTGGCCGACAACGACGGCAAGCCGGTGATGACCGTTGAGCTGAAGTACTACGAAGGCAAGCCGGTGATCGAGAGCATCGATCGCGTGAGTCGTCCCGGGCGCCGTCTCTACAAGGGCAAGTCCGATCTGCCGAAGGTCAACGACGGTCTCGGCATCGCCATCGTTTCCACCTCCAAGGGGGTCATGACCGATCGGGCCGCGCGTTCCGCGGGCCTCGGTGGTGAGGTCCTCTGTTACGTCTCTTAATGTGGGTGCAGATCAATGTCTCGAGTCGCTAAACAGCCGGTAGAGATCCCCTCCGGCGTCGAAGTCAAGCTTGCCGGGCAGGCCCTCTCCGTGAAGGGTGCCAAGGGTGAACTGAGTCTCGACGTACATCCGGAGGTCGCGGTCGATTTCGCCGACAACGTGCTGAAATTCTCGGCCCGTAGTGAGGAGCGCGGCTCCGTGGCGCTGGCCGGCACCATGCGCGCGCTGGCCGCCAATGTGGTCACCGGGGTGAGTCAGGGCTTCGAGCGCAAGCTGACGCTGGTCGGCGTCGGCTATCGCGCCCAGGCCCAGGGCAAGGTGCTCAATCTGACCCTCGGCTTCTCCCATCCGGTCAACTACGAAGTGCCGGAGGGAATCACCGTCGAGACCCCGTCGCAGACGGAGATCGTGGTGAAGGGCGTCGACAAGCAGGTGGTGGGTCAGGTCGCCTCCGAGATCCGCGCCTACCGTCCGCCGGAGCCCTACAAGGGCAAGGGTGTTCGTTATTCAGACGAACATGTGGTCCGCAAAGAGGCGAAGAAGAAGTAAGGGTAGGGTGACGAAATGGATAAGAAGTCCGCACGCATTCGTCGCGCCCGCAAGGCGCGCGCCAAGATTCGCGAGCTCGGCGTCCATCGCCTGAGCATCCATCGCACCCCGCGCCACATCTACGCCCAGGTGATCGCGCCCAACGGGTCCGAGGTGGTTGCCGCCGCCTCCACCGTGCAGGCCGACATCCGCGGGCAGGTGGCGGGCACCGGCAATGCCGACGCCGCTGCGGCGGTTGGCAAGGCGATCGCCGAGAAGGCCAAGGCCGCCGGCGTCACCGCAGTGGCGTTCGATCGCGCCGGTTTCAAATATCACGGCCGAGTCAAAGCACTCGCCGATGCCGCCCGCGAAGGCGGCCTGGAATTCTAAGACGGGGTTTGTGTAATGGCTAACGTTGATACCCAGAGCGCCGGCGACGGCCTCCACGAGAAGCTGGTCGCGGTCAACCGCGTGGCGAAGGTTGTGAAGGGCGGCCGGATTTTCGGCTTTACCGCGCTCACCGTGGTGGGTGACGGTGAGGGCCGGGTCGGTTACGGCCACGGCAAGGCGCGAGAGGTACCGGTGGCCATTCAGAAGGCGATGGAGAAGGCGCGCAAGAACATGCGCAGCGTCAAGCTCGACGGCTCCACCCTGCAGTACCCGATGATGGGCCACACCGGCGCCGCCAAGGTGTTCATGAAGCCCGCCTCCGCCGGTACCGGGATTATCGCCGGTGGCGCCATGCGCGCGGTGTTCGAGGTGCTGGGTGTCAAGGACGTGCTGGCCAAGTGCGTCGGTACCCGCAACCCGATCAACGTGGTGCAGGCGACCATCAACGCGCTCTCCGACATGACCTCCCCCGAGGATGTGGCGGCGAAGCGTGGCAAGAAGGTCGAAGAGATCCGCTAAGGAACGAATTTCGCGCCAGGCCGACGACGGCGGCGCGACGAACTCGGAGCTAGGTTGAACCATGGCTGACAAGAAAGTGAAGGTCACCCTGGTGCGCAGCACCAACGGCCGGCTGGAGAACCACAAGGCGTGCGTGCGCGGCCTCGGTATCCGCCGTATGCACCATACCGTGACCGTTGATGACACCCCGGAGAACCGCGGGATGATCAACAAGGTCTCCTACATGCTGAAGGTGGAGGAAGCCTAACATGCGCCTGAACACGCTCAAGCCCGCAGAGGGCAGCACGCCCGCCGCCAAACGCGTTGGTCGTGGCCAGGGCTCCGGCCTGGGCAAGACCTGCGGCCGCGGTCACAAAGGTCAGAAATCCCGTAACGGCGGCTTCCACAAGGTCGGCTTCGAGGGTGGTCAGATGCCGCTCCAGCGTCGCCTGCCGAAGGTCGGCTTCAACTCTCGCAAAGCGCGCGGCTATGCCGAGGTGCGACTGCCCGAGCTGCTCAAGGTGGAGGGTGATGAGATCGACCTGCTGGCGTTGAAGGCCGCCGGTGTGGTGCCGCTGCAGGCCGATCGGGTCAAGGTGATCGCCTCCGGCGAGATTGACAAGGCGGTCAAGCTGCGCGGCGTCGCTGCTACCAAGGGTGCCCGGGCCGCTATTGAGGCTGCCGGCGGCAGCGTCGAAGAGTAACGATTATGGCGGGCGCGATCGAAGGCGTAGCCGGAGCCCTCGGCGACATGGGGAAGCTCGCCGAGCTTCGTCGACGGTTGTTGTTCGTGCTCGGAGCGCTGGTGGTATATCGCATCGGTGCCCACATCCCGGTGCCGGGGATCGACCCCACCGCGTTGGCGGCGATGTTCGACCAGCAGAAGGGCACCATCCTGGACATGTTCAACATGTTCTCGGGTGGCGCATTGATGCGCTTCACCATCTTCGCGCTGGGGATCATGCCGTATATCTCGGCATCGATCATCATGCAGATGATGAGCATCGTCATTCCCTCTTTGGAGCAGCTCAAGAAGGAGGGGGAGAGCGGTCGGCGAAAGATCAGCCAATACACCCGTTACGGCACCGTGGTGCTGGCGACGTTCCAGGCGATTGGTGTGTCGGTGGCGTTGCAAAGCCAGCAGGTGGGTGGGATGTCGGTGGTGCCCCATGCGGGGATCGCCTTCGTCTTCACCTCCACGGTGACGCTGGTGACCGGGACGATGTTCCTGATGTGGCTGGGTGAGCAGGTGACCGAGCGCGGCGTCGGCAACGGCATCTCGATCATCATCTTCTCCGGTATCGTCGCCGGCCTGCCGGCCGCCATCGGTGGCACCCTGGAGCTGGCTCGCACCGGCGAGATGAATGCGCTGATGGTGCTGGCGCTGTTCTTCGTGGCGATGGCGGTGACCGCGTTCGTGGTCTTCGTCGAGCGGGGGCAGCGACGGATCACGGTGAATTACGCCAAGCGGCAGCAGGGGCGCAAGATGTTTGCCGCCCAGAGCAGCCATCTTCCGCTGAAGCTGAACATGGCGGGCGTTATCCCGCCGATCTTCGCCTCGTCGATCATCCTGTTCCCGGCAACGGCGGCCGGTTGGTTCGGCCAGACCGAGGGGATGGAGTGGCTGAAGGACATCGGCAGTACGCTGAGTCCCGGCCAGCCGATCTACGTGGCGTTCTATTCGCTGGCGATCATCTTCTTCTGTTTTTTCTATACCGCCCTGGTGTTCAACTCCAAGGAGACGGCGGAGAACCTGAAGAAGTCGGGCGCTTTCATTCCGGGTATCCGTCCCGGCGAGCAGACCGCCCGTTACATTGACGGCGTGCTCACCCGGTTGACGGCGGCGGGGGCGATCTACATCACCCTGGTCTGTCTGTTGCCGGAATTTTTGATCGTCTATTGGAACGTGCCGTTCTATTTCGGCGGCACCTCCCTGCTGATCATCGTGGTGGTGGTGATGGACTTCATGTCACAGGTGCAGGCGCACCTGATGTCCCATCAGTACGAGAGCCTGATGAAGAAGGCGAACCTGCGTGGGCAGGGGCGCTCGGGAACGATTCGTTAAGGGGCGGCGAGAGCCGGCCCGCCAGCTACTTCGGAGATTTAGGCAATGAAAGTTCGTGCCTCGGTGAAGAAGATCTGCCGCAACTGCAAGATCATCCGTCGCAAGGGCGTGGTTCGCGTCATCTGCAGCGATGCGCGCCACAAACAGCGTCAGGGTTGATCTTTTCGGGGTTGATCCCCGGCAGATTTCAGGTTACTATTCCGCGCTTTCCGTAACGGCCCCGTCGGGCCGTTTCGTTTCAGGAGATTATTCGGATGGCCCGTATTGCAGGCGTTAACATTCCGACCAACAAGCATGCCGTCGTCGCGCTCACCGCGATCTACGGTGTTGGTCGCACCCGCGCCGCCGCGATTTGCGACGCGGTCGGCATCAAGCACGACACCAAAATCGGCGAATTGGCCGAGGCGGAGTTGGAGCAGATCCGTGGTGAGCTGGCGAAGTTCTCCGTGGAAGGCGACCTGCGCCGCGAAGTCTCCATGAATATAAAGCGCCTGATGGACCTCGGCTGCTATCGCGGCATGCGCCATCGTCGCGGTCTGCCGGTCCACGGTCAGCGTACCAAAACGAACGCCCGCACCCGCAAGGGCCCGCGTCGCCCGATCCGCAAGTAAGCGGCGGCGCACTGTTTATTTAACGGAACACGGCAATGGCAAAAGCAACTACCCGCACCCGTAAGAAGGTCAAAAAGAACGTCGTCGACGGCATCGCGCACGTCCACGCCTCGTTCAACAACACCATCATCACGATCACCGATCGCCAAGGCAACGCCCTATCCTGGGCGACCGCCGGCGGCTCCGGTTTCCGTGGCTCGCGCAAGAGCACCCCGTTCGCCGCCCAGGTGGCGGCGGAGCGTGCCGGCAATGTGGCCAAGGAGTACGGGATGAAGAACCTCGAGGTGCAGGTCAAGGGTCCCGGCCCGGGCCGCGAGTCGGCGGTTCGTGCGCTGCACAACGCCGGGTTCCGCATCACCAACATCTCGGACGCGACCCCGATCCCGCATAACGGCTGCCGTCCGCCCAAAAAGCGTCGCGTCTAAGAGAGTGGAGAGAATTCGTGGCTAAGTATACCGGTCCCAAGTGCAAGCTTTGCCGCCGTGAGGGCGGCAAGTTGTTCCTCAAGGGCGAGAAGTGCTTCTCCTCCAAGTGCCCCGTCGAGAGTCGCCCGTTCCCGCCCGGCCAGCACGGCCAGCGTCGTCCGCGGCTCACCGACTACGCGGTGCAGTTGCGTGAGAAGCAGAAGCTGCGCCGTACCTACGGCGTGCTGGAGAAACAGTTCCGCGCCTACTACACCGAGGCCGCCCGTCGCCGCGGTTCCACCGGTGAGGTGCTGCTGCAGCTACTGGAGGGGCGCCTGGATACCGTGGTCTACCGCATGGGATTCGCCGCCTCCCGCTCCGAGGCCCGTCAGCTGGTCCGCCACAACGGCGTGCTGGTCAACGGTCAGCGGGTGAACATCCCCTCGTTCCAGGTGAAGCCTGAGAGCGTCATCAGCGTTGCCAACAAGGAGCAACTGCGCATCAAGGGGGCCCTCGAGGCCCAGGCGCAGCGCGGTTTTTCCGAGTGGCTCGACGTCGACGTCAACAAGGCGGAAGGCGTGTTCAAGGCGATGCCCGAGCGCAGCGACCTGCCCGCCGACATCAACGAGCACCTGGTGGTCGAGCTGTACTCCAAGTAATTGGGGTATGTCGTTAGCAAAGGGGAGAGTACATGGCTAGCTTCGGAAAAGATCTTCTCAAGCCGCGCGTCGTCGACGTGCAGGTGATCAACGATCGTCACGCCAAGGTCACCCTGGAGCCGCTTGAGCGTGGCTTCGGCCACACCCTCGGCAACGCGCTTCGCCGTGTGCTGCTCTCGTCGGTGCCCGGCTGCGCCGTGGTCGAGGTGGAGATCGAGGGCGTGCTCCACGAGTACACCTCGATCGAGGGGGTGCAGGAGGACGTGATCGACATCCTGCTCAACCTCAAGGGGCTCTCCATCCGGATGCACGCCCGCGATTCCGCCTCCCTCAAGCTGAGCAAGAAGGGGCCGGGGCCGGTCACCGCCGCGGATATCACCGTCGACCACGATGTCGAGATCGTCAATCCGGACTACGTGATCGCCAACCTGACCAAGGGTGGCGAGCTCAACATGAGCCTCAAGATCGAGCGTGGTCGCGGCTATCAGCCGGCCACCGTGCGCGCCGAGCGTGAGGAAGAGGAGCGTCCGATCGGCCGTCTGCTGGTGGACGCCAGCTTCTCGCCCGTGCATCGCGTCACTTACACGGTCGAGCGCGCCCGCGTCGAGCAGCGTACCGACCTGGACAAGCTGATCGTCGACATCGAGACCAACGGCAGCGTCGATCCCGAGGGGGCGATGCGTACCGCTGCTCGGATCCTGATGGATCAGCTGTCGGTGTTCGTCGACCTGCAGGGCGACGAGGTGGTTGCGGTGGAGCACAAGGAAGCAGAGATCGACCCGATTCTGCTGCGCCCGGTGGACGACCTCGAATTGACCGTCCGCTCCGCCAACTGCCTGAAGGCCGAAAGCATTTACTACATCGGTGACCTGATCCAGCGTACCGAGGTGGAGTTGCTGAAGACCCCGAACCTGGGCAAGAAGTCGCTCACCGAAATCAAGGATGTGCTGGCCGCCCACGGGCTCGCCCTCGGCATGAAGCTTGACTCCTGGCCGCCTGCCGGCCTCAAGGATGAGCAGGCGAAGGCCTCCGCCTGATTCGGCACGCCGCGAACCAAATTGAATCAACCTGATTTTTTATAGGATTTCGAACGATGCGCCATCGTAACACCGGCCGGCAGTTGAGCCGCAACAGCTCCCACCGCAAGGCGATGCTGAAGAACATGGCAGCCTCGCTGTTCCGCCACGAGCTGATCAAGACCACGCTTCCCAAGGCGAAAGAGCTGCGCCGCGTGGCCGAGCCGCTGATCACCATGGCCAAAAGTGACAGTGTCGCCAAGCGACGCCTCGCCTTCGCCCGTATCCACGACAAGGAGATGGTGGGGAAGCTGTTCAATGAGCTGGGGCCGCGCTACCAGGACCGTCCCGGCGGTTACCTGCGCATCCTCAAGTGTGGGTTCCGCGCCGGTGACAACGCGCCGATGGCCTATGTCGAGCTGGTGGATCGCCCGGAGGTGGTCGAGGCCGAGTAAGTCCGAACGAGGCGGTCGCCCGGCGGCTGTCGTAAACGGATGGAAAGGGGGACTTCGGTCCCCCTTTTCGCGTCCCGGGGAAGGCGGAGGGTAGCGTGCAGTCGATTGTCCTGTTTACCGATTTCGGTATCGAAGGCCCCTACCTCGGGCAGATGAAGGCGGTGCTTTACCGGGGCGCGCCGGCCCTCCCGGTGATCGACCTGTTCGTCGATGCCCCCTCTTACGATCCACGCTGTTCGGCCTATCTGCTCGCGCCCTACGCCGAGTGGTTCCCGGCGGGGACCGTGTTTCTCTGCGTGGTCGATCCCGGCGTCGGCAGCGAGCGGCGGGCCGCGGTGGTGGGCGCAGACGGCCGCTGGTTCGTCGGTCCCGACAACGGCCTGCTCAACGAGGTGGCGCGTCGCGCGACAGCGGTCCGTTGGTGGGATATCGAGTGGCGTCCGGAGCAGCTCTCCTCCAGCTTCCATGGTCGTGACCTGTTCGCCCCGGTGGCGGTGCGACTGGCGCTGGACGAGGCGCCGCCGGGGCGGGAGGTGGCGGCGGTGGAGCGGGTCCGTGGCGATTGGCCTGTGCGGTGGCCGCGGGTGGTCTATATCGATCACTACGGCAATGCCATCACCGGCCTAAGGGCCAGTGAGGTGGATCCCGCAGCGCACCTGCGGGTGGCCGGGCGCTGCGTGGAGAGGGCGCGCATCTTCAGCGACGTGTTGCCGGAAGTGCCGTTCTGGTATGAGAACTCCAATGGTCTGGTGGAGGTCGCGGTCAATCGGGGGCGGGCGGACCGCCACTTCGGGCTCTCCATCGGCGATCCGGTGGAGGTGGAGGGGTGATGGTGGCCGAATACTGGGCGTTGTGGCGCACCAGCATCCGGTTGGCGCGAGGCGAGGGAGTGTGGTGGCGCAGTCCCTTCGTCTGGGCGCTGATCGCCACCGTCGGCGCGGTGGTGAGCTACGCGCTGGCCGACGGGGCGATCATCAGCGCACTGGCGACGCCGCTGTTTTTCGCCGCCGGCCTGCTCTGGATGGGGGTGATGGTGCAGCTCGCGCTACGCGGCCCCGATGCACTTGCCGGTTTCGTGCTGGGGGTGGTGGTGCTGGCGATCGCGATGCGTATCGGGCTGGCCGCCGCCCGCTATCTCCTTTTCCTTTGAACACGACACCCCCGCGCCGGAGACCGAAGCGTCTCTACCCGCAGATTTCGCAGATTGGTGCGGATTTTTGGCCCTCTGAGTCTGCGTCCCTTTGCTGAATCCGCGGCTCATTCACTTCACTCCTCCAGGTAGGTGTAGCCCGAGAGGCCGGCCTCCAGTTCGTTGAGATAGCGGCTGCGCTCGATCGGCGACAGGTCGCTGGCGGCGGTCTTGGCGCGGTAGGTGGCGGCCAACTCCCGCGGATTGTAGTGGACCAGCCGCAGCAGCTCCTCGACGGTGTCCCCGTGCTCCGGGTGGACCAGGCGGTAGCCTCCCTCGGCGTTCAGCAATACGTCCACCGAGTCGGTGTCGCCGAACAGGTTGTGGATGTCGCCGAGGGTCTCCTGATAGGCCCCCACCAGAAAGATTCCCAACAGGTAGTCGGCCCCCGGGGTGTAGTGGTGCAACGCCAGCGTGCTCTCGATCCCCGCCTGCTCGACGAACTGGTCGATGCGTCCGTCGGAGTCGCAGGTGAGGTCCTCGATCACCGCCCGGCGGGTGGGCTCCTCATCCAGCCGGTGAAGCGGGAGGATCGGGAAGATCTGCTCGATGCCCCAGACGTCGGGCAGCGACTGGAAGATGGAGAGGTTGCAGAAGTACTTGTCGGCGAGCCGCTCGTTGAGTTCGTCGAGCAGCACCGCATGGGCGCGGATGCGCGGGTTGAGCAGCTCGGCGACCCGCCGGGCGATGGCGAAGTAGAGCCGTTCGGCGTGGGCCTTATGCTCCAGGCTGAGGGTGCCGGCGGTGTACAGCTCCTGGGACTGGGAGAGCCAGTGGAGGGCGTCGTGGTAGCCCTCGGCGGCGCGGTGGCCGTCCAGCGCTTGGAGCGTGCGGTGCATTTCGTGAAGCAGCAGTGGCGCCCCCTCGGTTGGCGGCTCTGCGCAGTCGTCGCCCGGCGGGCCGTCGGTGTCGGTGACGTTGGTGATCAGCACCGCGTGGTGGGCGGTCATCGCCCGCCCGCATTCGGTGATGATGTCGGGGTGGGGCAGCTCCCGTTCGCTGCACGCCTCCCACAAGGTGTGGACGATGTTCCTGGCGTACTCCTCGACGCTGTAGTTGACCGAGCAGTAGCTGCGCGAGTGGGTCCCCTCGTAGTCGATACCCAGTCCGCCGCCGACGTCGGCGATGGTGATCTCGGCGCCGAGGCGGCGCAGTTCGGCGTAGTAGCGTACCGCCTCGCGCATGCCGCGCTGGACGTCGTGGATGTTGGAGAGCTGGGAGCCCATGTGGAAGTGGATCAGCTTGAGGGTATGGAGCAGACCGTTCTTCTTCAGCCGCTCCACCGCCTCCAGCACCTGGGCGGCGGACAAGCCGAACTTGGCCTTTTCGCCGCCGGAGTTCTGCCACTTGCCGGCGCCCAGGGAGGAGAGTCGCAGGCGCACGCCGAGCAGCGGCTCGATTCCCATCTCCTGCGATTCGCGGATCACGATCTCCAGTTCCGATAGCTTCTCGATGACGATGTGCAGGCGGTGCCCCAGGGCCCGTCCGATCAGCGCCAGGCGGATATACTCGCGGTCCTTGTAGCCGTTGCAGACGATCACCCCGCCGTTGCGGTCGGCCAGCGCGAGCACCGCCATCAGCTCCGGCTTGCTACCCGCCTCCAACCCCACCCGGGGGCCGCCGTGGGTGACGATCTCCTCCACTACCCGCCGTTGCTGGTTGACCTTGATCGGGTAGACCGCGGTGTAGCGTCCGCGGTAATCGCGCTCGGCCATGGCGGCGGCGAAGGCGTCGGTGAGGCGATCGACCCGGTCGTGGAGGATGTCGCTGAAGCGCACCAGCACCGGCAGGTTGAGTCCCTGTTCGCGAATCTCGGCGGTGAGCCGGTGGAGATCGACCTGGTGGGGGCGGTCCGGGCGAGGGCATGCGGCGAGCGTGCCCTGCTCGGTTACCTCGAAGTAGCCGTTGCTCCAGTGGGAGAGGTTGTAGAGGCTGCGCGCGGCCTGGATGTTCCACATGGTCGGGATCGCCGGGGTTGGGGGTGGGAGGGGGATTATGCTGGAAGGGGGTGTCAGGTGTCAGGTGTCGGGCTTCAGGTTTCAGGCGAGGGTATGACCTTGGTCGCCTCTTCGCCTTTTCGGATCTCTGGTTACGACGCTCTGCGTCGTAACCGGGGGCCTCGGACGCTCTGCGTCCTGGTGCGCGATACGGGGCGGAAATAGCAGTGCCTCCGTTTGACATGACGCGGAGCGTCAAAAAGGACGTTTCCACGCAGAGCGTGGAAACGAGGAAGTGGGTGGGGGGGCTTCGCGTTGCGGGGTTTGACGTTGGGGCGGCCTCCTGCATCATCCATCCTGTCACCTGTCACCTGTCACCTGTCACCTGTCACCTGTCACCTGTCACCTGTCACCTTTACCCGCGCTTGTTCCCGCAACCCCCTTTCCGCTATCTTGAGCCCCCATTTTCCGACCCACCGGGAGAGTCCCCATGACGCTCGATCAGAACTGGTTCACCGAGGCGTGCGAGGAGTGCGGCAGCGCCTTTTCGCTGAAGATCAAAAACAAGCTCCACGAGGAGCAGAGCGAGTACCAGAAGATCGAGATCTATGAGACCGAGACCTTCGGCAACCTGATGGTGCTCGACGGCTTCGTCATGCTGACCAGCCGTGACAACTTCCTCTACCACGAGATGATGACCCACCCGGCGCTGTTCACCCTGGCCGATCCGAAGCGGGTGGTGATCATCGGCGGCGGTGACTGTGGCACCCTGCGCGAGGTGCTCAAGCACCCCGGCGTCGAGGAGTGTTGGCAGGTGGAGATCGATGAGCGGGTGACCCGCGTCTCCGAGCAGTTCTTCCCCGAGCTGTGCACCGCCAACGACGACCCCCGTGCCCACTTCTTCTTCGGTGACGGGGTGAAGTGGATGCAGGAGCAGGAGCCCGGCAGCGTCGACCTGGTGATCGTCGATTCCACCGATCCGATCGGCCCCGCCGAGGGGCTGTTCGCCGAGCCCTTCTACCGCGACTGCCACCGGGCGGTGCGCGGCGGCGGGATGCTGGTGCAGCAGAGCGAGTCACCGCTGCTTCATGTGGAGCTGCTCAAGCGGATGCGCGGCGGCATGCTTGCCGCCGGCTTCGACGGGGTGAAGACCCTCACCTTCCCCCAACCGGTCTACCCCAGCGGTTGGTGGTCGGCGACGATGGCGGCGAAGGGTTGCGAACTGAACGCCTTCCGCGAGGAGGCGGTCCGCGCCAAGCCGTTCGATACGGTCTACTACAACGCCGACATCCACCGCGGCGCCCTGGCCCAGCCGGAGTTCTTCCTCCGCGAGCTGGGTTGAACAGAAGGCGGGCCGCGCCCGCCGGCGCCATTGAATCGGGCACCCTGCGGTGGTGCCGACGGAAAGGCCGGCGGCGGGCACGGCCCGCCCTATGACGCTCTGCAACATGATGAAAAAAGGGCCGGCTTTGCGGCCCTTTTTTTCATCGGTTGATCTGCCGCTCCACCGCATCGATCAACTGTACGATCCGCTCCGACAGCGGCCCCACCTTGGCGTATTCCCGCTCCGCCTCCTGGCGGCGGTTGGCGTTCTTCAGCTCGACCACCTTGCGGATGGTGGCGTGCAGCTCCTCGTGGGGGCGCTCGACCTCGCGCATTTCCGCGAGCTTCCCGTAGCCCTTCATCCCCTCGCCGTAGTACCACTTGCCGAAGCCGCAGGCGCGGTGGGAAACCGCCTGGTCGGTGGCCAGGGTGGCGTGGCCGTCGAGGAAGGCGCGCAGCTTGGTCTTCCAGGCGAGGTGGGCCACCTTTGCCGCGGAGAGGTCCACACCGGCACCGCTCTTGAAGCGGCTCATCTCCTGGCGCAGCCCATCCACCCGATCGACCAGTCCGACCGCCACGGTGGAGGTCTCCTGTGCGCCGAGGGCGGTCTCCTCGGCGACCCGGTTGATGTTGACGATGTTGCGGTTCATCTCCTCGGCCACTGCGCTCTGCTCCTCGGCGGCGGAGGCGATCTGGGCATTCATGTCGTTGATCGACTGCACCGCTGCGGTGATCCGCCCGAGCGATTCGCCGGCGCTCGCCGCCTGCTCGACGCTGGTCTGGGCCTGACCGCGTCCCTCCTCCATCACCTGCACCGCCTGACGGGCGCCCCGTTGCAACTGGTCGATCATCCCCTGGATCTCTTCGGTGGCGCGCTGGGTGCGGTTGGCCAGGGTGCGCACCTCATCAGCGACCACCGCGAAGCCGCGACCCTGCTCGCCGGCGCGGGCCGCCTCGATGGCGGCATTCAGCGCCAACAGGTTGGTCTGCTCGGCGATCCCCTGGATGGTCTCCAGGATGGTGCCGATGTTGCCGCTATCCACTTCCAGCTGGCGGATCACCCCGGCGGTCTGCTCCACCTCGGCGGCGAGGCGGTTGATCGCGTCGATGGTGGCGCTGACCACCCGCTCGCCGCCGGTGGCTTCGCTCTGCGCCTTGTGGGCCGCCTCGGCGGCGGTGGCGGTGTTGCGCGCAACCTCCTGGACGGTGGCCGCCATCTCGTTCATGGCGGTCACCACCTGGTGGATCTCCGACTGCTGGCGCTGCATGCCGATGTGGGTCTGCTCGGCGGTGGCGGAGAGACGCTCGGCCTCGCCCACCAGATCGCCCGCCGAATGGGTCACCTCGCCGATGGCGGTGCCGAAGGTGCCGAGCATGGCGTTGAAGGCGCGGCCCGCGGCGCCGAACTCGTCGTTGCCGAGCCCCTGTATCGCATGGGTCAGATCCCGCTCGCGGCTCACCTGCTCCATGGTCGCGCGCAGCCGGTCGAGGGGGTGGAGGATGGCGCGGGCGAGCAGCCACAGCGCCGCCGCCGCCGAGACGAACGCAGCGATCAGGATCAGCAGCAGGGTGCGGTCGACGCCCATCACGTGGTCGTCGAGGGCCCGTTCGGTGCGCTCGGTGTGGCTGCGGTAGGCGGCACCCAGGATCTCGAAGGCCTTCAGTGCCGGCTGGTCATCGATCTTCACCGCCGCGTCGATCTCTTTCGGCGTGCGCCCCGCGGCGCTCATCGTCTTCACCTGTTCGAGCTGATCGCGATAGCGGCCGGAGACCCCCTCCAGGGTGGCCAGCGCCTCCCGTTCGAAGTTGTCGATACCGTCGAGGGCGCGATAGCTGGAGATCGCCGCCTGCAGGGCGCGCTGCTCCTCCAGGGCGCGGGAGGCGTAGCGCTCCTCGCCACGCAGCACGTAGTTCTTGAAGTTGTGGATCAGGCCGCCGTAGCCGAAGCGTGCCTTCATCTCCATCAGCAGGGTCTGACGGGCCGCCACCTGTTCCTGGTAATGGCTCCAGTTCTCTTCGATGGGCTCCACCGCCCGGGTGGTGAGGAAGAAGACCGCAAGGGTGAGGATGGCGACGGCGCTGATCAGCAGATGGAAGCGATTGCGGATGGTCAGGGGGATCATGGTACGCGGGGAACTCCAGGGAACAGTGCGGTACCGCGCACCATGGACGTTTTGCTACAGATTTTCAATTGGTAGGTAACGAAATTTACCTATGTCGAATAGGTGTTATTACGCGGTTCCGAATTCGCCTTTCCCCCTATTTGCACCATTTCTGCACATCCTTGCGCGCCCGCTCCATCAATGCCGCCCGCTCCTTGTCGTCGAGCACCACCTGCTTCCCCTCGTCGTTCTCGCGCACCAACTGGTCGGCGCCCTCGTACCGTTTCAGGTCATCCTGCGCCCGCCGGCAGTATTCGACGCGTTCCGGGTTCTTCTGGGAGGCGCCGGCTGCCTCGCCTCCCGCGTCGGCGCCGTCCGCCGCCGCGGGCGTCCCCGCGGATGCCGGAGTTGCGGACGGCGGCAGTGAGGCGGGTTTGACGTCGATCGGCTTCGCCCCGCCCATTGGCGGGAGATCGCTGTAGTGCGTCCCCCCCTGCGGGTCGGTCCATTTGTACACCGCCGCGGAGGCGCCGGCGGCCAGCACCAGCCACAGTGGGAGAATCGCGAGGCGGGCGCGGCGGCCCGTGGCGGAGGAGGCGGGATGGGACATGGAGCGAGGTCCTCGATGGCGAAGGTCAGAACATAGCGCACCCGTGGTGCGCGATCCAAACGCACCATCCATTGGACAACGGGACCCGGTTCAGTTCAAACGATCGAGGCGCAGCCGGTGGCGGCCGTCGAACAGCCGCTTGGAGCCGGCCCATAGCGCCGCCGCGGTGCCGAAGCCGGTGCCGGCGGTGATCAGAAACATGATCAGCAACTGGTACTTCACCGCCTCCACCGGGGCGGCGCCGGCGAGGATCTGGCCGGTCATCATCCCCGGCAGACTGATCACTCCGGCGGCGGCCATGGCGTTGATGATGTGGATCAGGCCGCTGCGGATCGACTCGCGGCGGATCTCGGTCACCGCCTCGGACCACGGCTGGCCGAGGGCGAGGCGCGCCTCGATCACCGCCCGCTGGCTCCACACCGTCTGGGTGAAGCGGTCCAGCGCGATGCCGATGCCGTTCATGGTGTTGCCGAGGAGCATCCCCAGCAGCGGGATGGCGTACTGGGGGGCGTACCAGGGGTCGGCACCGATCAACACGGTGAGCGCCAGCAGCGCCACGGTGAACGAGGAGAGGAACATCGACAGGGTGCCCACCCCGTAGCCCCACCAGCCGCGCAGCCGGCGTTTCTGGCGGGCCATCACCTCGCGCCCGGCGAGGCCCACCATGACCAGCGCCATCAGCCCCACCAGCGCGGGGTGGGCGATCTCGAAGAGCACCTTCAGCACCAGACCGATCAGCGACAACTGCACCGTCGCGCGCAGGGCGTTGATCGCCAGCGAACGCTCCAGCCCGAGGCCGAGCCGGCGCGAGAGCAGCGCCAGCGCCACCACCAGCACGGCGGCCAGGGCGAGATCGAAGGGGGTGAGCGGAATCGGTCCCATGGTCGTCGCTGGATTCACACCCTGTAGGAGCGGCCCTCAGGGCTCGCGAAAGAATAACTTCCTGTTTTGGGA